>JBJKSV010000768.1:0-23445 GCA_046703605.1 Limisphaerales bacterium | reverse complement strand
TTCCTTTATGTGTCGAGGTTTTCGGACTTTTTTCCCTCCAAATCCAATCAACAGAGGCCCTTCAAGGGTTCATTGGGGAATGCTCTGGTATTCGGCCTGTGCGGCGGCGTTCTTCGCGGCGGTTCGGCGGCCAGTCCGTACATCATACACCTGCAGGAGGATAGCCGGCAGGGTCATCAGGATGATCCTCAAGTCCAGCAGCGCCGATTTCCTGGACACGTAGGCCAAATCCAGGGCCATCATTTCCTCGAATGTGGTCCGGTTCTTGCCGCTGACCTGCCACAGCCCAGTGAGACCAGGGAGCGTGTCACACCGCAGCCGATGCTCCGGAGAAAACTGCTCATATTCGTACGGAATGCATGGCCGCGGCCCCACGATGCTCATCTCGCCCCGGATGACGTTGATCAGTTGGGGCAATTCGTCCAAGCCCAGGGAACGCAGGACCAAACCGCCAGGGATTAGGCGCGGGTCGCCCTTAGCATCAAGCTTGACCATCGGCCCGTTCGATTTCATCAGCGCCTTCAAATGGCCCTGATGGACGGCCGTATCCGCGTTCACCCGCATCGTGCGGAACTTCAGACAGAGAAATATCTTTCCATACAAGCCGACACGCTGCTGCCTGAAAAGGACCGGCCCGCCGGAGACAAGCACGACCCAAAGCGCAATAAGGAGCCCCAAAGGGAGCACTAGCGGCAGCAACAACACGATGATGGACAGATCCAAAATGCGCTTCCATGCCGGCACTCCGCACGTGCAGCGCTCGCCTCTCATACGGCGCGCCCTCGCGCTGCCTGAATAGTTCATAACTCCAGAGTCCATAGACTTTAAAAACCAGCAAACACCTGCGGAATAGCGTTCTGCTCAAAGCAGAAGTTCAGAGCCGTACAAAGCTCCGCACTTGCACACAATCACTCCGTTCGACTAAACTATCACTCCCCTTTGCCATTGCTGACGCCACGGCATGACCGTAACCAGACGGTCTTAGCTTAGAATTGCGGGATAGCCTCCCTGCGCACCGGCTCTGCTGCCAGCGCCGGCATTAAACTTGCCATCGTCCTGTCCTCGACCGTCAACCATCCCTTGTTCACTTCCACCAGAGTCGTGCGTCCCAGAAAATCGAGCAGGATCTGAACCCGCTGCTTCGCCGGGAGCACGCGAACCACCACCCCGCGCGATCCCAAGAACGCCCCCCGCGCCACAGTCACCTCCGAGCCTGGCCAGAGCCGCTCCTCCACCGCCAAAGGCTCCTCCGAGCTGAAGCACTGCTTTAGCTCATCCACAACGTCATCCGCTACGGAAGGAACACGATCTCCAAAGCGCACGAGACTGCTCATTCCAGTTATATACCGAACGGCATCAGCGTGTTCTTCCAATTGGCAGCGGACAAATAGATAGCACGGAAAGAGCGGTTCGACAACTCGCACGACCCCGCGCCGTGTTGTGCGCTCCAACCGGATGCGTGGATGGAACACCTCCAACCCGAGCCTCTTGCTCAGGCCGGCCGCCGCAATGTGCTCGTGTTTGGGCTGTGTCCGAGCACAATACCATGCTAACGTGCTTCTTATGTTCACCATCACTTGAGATTGATTTTGACGGAAACCACTCGCTCATTCCCGGCCGATTCGCAAGCGCCAATGATTACGGACACTGGTCGGGCATTGGCCCTACAGCAAACCGTCCTGGCAATTTCCTGGGCCTCCGTGTGCGAGCTAATCAAATATGGCGACGCGGTTCAATGGGGTATTCACCCTCCTTGAGCGGGGGCGAAGACCCGCCGGTGTCCCTGAATCGTCCAATGCCGTTCCACCACGCAAAGCGATTGCATCGGCAAGGCTCCCCAGGCTCGCATCTCGGACGGGGCCTTGCGGCAGCCCGCGCGCCCAATCGCCTGCCGCCGCCGGGTCTTCGAAGGCCCAAACCCGGATCAAGCCCCGGGCCGCAGCCGCCTGGACCTCGAGGTCGGGGAATTGTTCGACCCAGGAGGCAGCGCTTTGGGGCGAAGCCAAGGCCCAACGCCTTACAATCTCGACAGCGACGCGGTCCTGCTCCTGGCCGGGAGGCAACGCTCGGGCGGCGAGGGAGGCGGCGGCATATCCGTCTTGCATCGCCCATGCAACGGCGATGCTGCCGACGAGGCGCTGCCTCAGACTGGGTTCGGGCACCGCCTGAGCCCATGCCGCCGCCGCGTCGGGAGCGGCGCTCGCCCATTGGCTTACGGCGTGGTCGAGCAAGGCGTTCCGTTGCGTGCTGGGCGCCAATCCGATCGCCAAGTTTAGCGCGGCCACCGGGTCAGTCCTTGCTGCTTCGTAAGCAATGGCGAGGACGGCAACCTGGCGGTCGGTCGCGCTTTGCAGACGAGCGGCCCACGCGGTGGCGCCGGCAAGATCATGCCCTGCCCACGCGACAGCGACCTGCTCGATGGCATCACGCCGGGCCGGGCTTTTCAACTGATGCGCCAACCATAGGGCTGCGGCGGCTGGATGCAGGTCAGCCCAGCGACGCAACAACACGCAAAACCGTTCCCTGTCCGCGCGCCTGGGGCTTCGGCCCGAGCGCTTAAGGGCCGCCGTTAAGCTTTCCTCCTGAAAGGGCGGCGACACGCGTTGAGCGGTTCCAATGTGGGGGTTTGCGTCCGTGCGCCGTTGTCGCAGATTGTGGGACACGTCCCCTGCGGGGGGGCCTGAAGCCGCAGGCGAACTTGAGTCAAGACTAATGGAGTTGTAGTATGCGCACAGGCCCAGGCACAGCAGAGCCCAGCCAAGTGCCGCCCGGCTTTTCATCGTCAATCAGGGAAAGGTGGTCACCTGTTCGAGATGGCCAGAAAGCAGCGTTGACGCGCTCCCCGATGCAGCAGCCAAGCCAACGTAGATGTTCGAGGCCATGGAAATGGTTCCGATATTGCCCCACACCCAACTAATGCCATTGTAGGTGTAGTAGTAGAAGCTGTCTCCGGTGCGGAAGAGATAAAGGGTGATATTGGGAGGCGAGCCGGAATCAATGCTGGCCGCCGTGCTTGAATTTCCTGTGCCGCTTCGGCTTTGAGAGAACAGGGCGCCGCCGGCAGAAACGCCGACGTAAGCGCACCGGGCGTTGCTGCTGAGGCTTTCGCGCATCATGACGCCTATCGAACCCGTGCCGGCACTGCTCTTCAGGGAGGCGACCTGGGCGAGTATCCAGCCGTCTCCGCTAAGGGGCTGATACACGAAGCGGAAATTGTCGGACGTGCCGCCAATGTTGCCCGCTCCCGCCAACAGGTAATCCCCTCCCGAGGCTGAGGCGCTCCCCGGTGAGCCGGGCTGACCAATGTCGGCCGTCTGCCACGGGAGGGGCAGGCTGGTATTGTTGACCGTCACGCTGGCGGTTGGCGAATCAACGGTGATCGAGCCATCATAGATTGCGGTTGCCTTCAGGCTGTAAGTCCCCGCTCCAACTCCCGTCCACGTCCAAGCGTAGGGTGGGCTCAGTGACTCGCCGAGGAGGGTTGAGCCGTTGTAGAACTGCACCTTGTTGATGGTGTGCCCGTTGGGCTGAACGGTGGCGGCCAGGTCCAGTGAAGCGGGCGCGGAATAGGCCGTTCCCGCCGCCGGTGAGCTCAGACTGAGGATTGGCGGCGGGTTGGCGACACGGACGGTTACCGATGCGGAATCGACGCCGGCGCCTCCATCATAGATGACACGTGAGCTCAGATTATAACTGCCAGCCCCAACGCCGGTCCACGTGAACGTGTAAGGAGCCGCCGAGTCTTCGGCCAGAAGACTGCCGCCGTTGTAGAACTGCACCTTGTTTATCACATGACCGCTGGCGGTCACAGTTGCCGCCAGGCCAATTGAGGCCGGCGCCGTGTAGCTCGAGCCTGAGGCCGGCAAGTTCAGAACAATAGCAGGCAAAGACTGTGACATGAGGGTGACCGTGAAGCTGGTAGTTGCCGAGGAAATGCCGTCACTGACGTTCAGCGTGATAGTCGCCGCGCCGCTTGCCCCCGCAATGGGTGTAATCAGAAGAGACCTGGTTGTACCGCTCCCATTAACCATGATATTGCTGTTCGGCACCAATGCCGGATTGGAGGAGGTGGCTGTAATTGCCAGGTTTGCCACCCGACTCGGCGCGGTGGAGATGGTAAAGGAGGCCGAAACCGGACCAGAACCTTCGGAGCTGGAGCGGTCGCCAATCGATGAGAGCGCGAGGGGCGTCGTGGCCTGGCCCGGTTCAGAATAACTGAGTTCGTTCGAAAACTTGCTTTCTTTCCCCAGCGAATCGAATGCTGTGACCGCAAAATAGTATGTGGCACCTGGCTGTAATCCAGGGATCGTCGCCACTGTGGAGTTTCCGACGAAGATCTTGCTCGTATATGCATGGCTGGCCAGGCCGTAGTACATGTAGTAGCCGGCCAGATCCGGTCCCGGGCTTGCGTTCCACATCAGGGTCACTGAACTGACCGACTGGGCCAATCCGCTGAGCGCGCCCGAAGCGCATAGCCATCCCAGAAGAACCCAGGTCAGAATTGGTCTCCAAGCCATATTGGAGCCGGTGCGCTCCCGGTCGAGCCTCGGCCGGCGGCGGCCGGAATACGACCTCCTGACCGGTTCCCGTTGTGGGAATTCAGTAACGTGCCATGTCTTTAGAATCTTCATATCGAGCTAATTAGCAAACACTGCGCCATCGGCACTACCAGGCGCCGATGGCCTTCCAACAGACAACACTTGCGGAGGCCTGAAGCAATGGGACTGCGGGAAGGCAACAGAGGACCGCCACCGCCGATCAATTGCAGACTGCCTGCCGTGGGTTGTATCTATTTTGCCGCCTGCGGCCGGGGAGCCGGGCGAGCCTAGCCATCTTGTTGAGGGAGCGACTTGATTGCGAGAGGATTCTCCGGGCCAGTCACTAGGAAATTCCTTGGCTGACTTGTCTAGTCTGTCAGAGCCGTCCGTCAGGTTGGAAAGGTCCATGTGCCGCGGGCATTTTGGCTTTCCTCGGCCTGAGCGCTCCATATCATGGGGAACGATGTTTTCGCGGATCGAGTCTGTTCATTTCGTCGGCATCTGTGGGACGGCCATGGCCTCTGTCGCCGCAGCGATGCAGGAAAAGGGTCTAAGGGTCACCGGCTCAGACCATAACGTGTATCCTCCGATGTCCACGTTTCTGGCCGAGCGAAAGATCGAGGTCATCCCCGCCTACGCGGAACAGAACCTCGCCACCAAACCGGACCTGGTGGTTATTGGCAACGCGATCTCGCGGGGGAATCCGGAAGTTGAATATGTGTTGGACCACAAACTGCAGTACTGTTCGTTGCCGGAATTGCTGAAGGAGTTTTTCCTGCGCGGCAAGCGGTCCTTGGTGGTCTCTGGCACGCACGGCAAGACCACCACAACCTCGCTGCTGGCCTGGGTTTTCGAGCACAGCGGCCTCAATCCTAGTTTCCTTATTGGCGGAATTCCCAACAACTTCGGCCAGGGCGCCCGCTTCGGTGAAAGCGAATGGTTTATCATCGAGGGAGATGAGTATGACACGGCCTTCTTTGACAAACGCAGCAAGTTTGTCCATTACCTGCCTGAAGTGGGAATTATCAACAACCTGGAATATGATCACGCCGACATTTTCCCCAACCTCGGCGCCATCCAGACCTCAGTCGGCCATTTCATCCGGCTCATCCCGCGCAACGGCTTGCTGTTGGGCAATGGAGATGACCCAAACCTGGCGCCTCTCCTTGAGGTGACCCACTGCCCGGTCAAACGCTATGGCTTCGGTGAAAATAACGCCGTTCAAGCCTTCAATATCCGCTGTGGGCCAACAGCCAGCGAATTCGAAATCCCCAGCTTCAAGTTTCACACCAATCTCGTTGGGGAAATCAACGTGCGCAATGTGCTCGCGGTCGTGGCTTGTGCCAAACATTGCGGCCTGAAGAACCACCAGATCCAGTCCGCCCTGGACACTTTCAAAGGTGTCAAGCGCCGCATGGAGGTGCGGGGCCTGGCCAGGGGCGTGACCGTGCTGGACGACTTTGGCCACCATCCAACCGCCATCCGAGAGACGCTGAAGGCCCTGCGGATCAAGTACCCGGCGCAGAAGCTCTGGGCAATTTTCGAACCGCGTACCAACACAACCCGGCGCAACGTGTTCCAGGCCGAACTGGCCGGCGCCTTTGCCCAGGCCGATGCGGTGGTCATCGCCCAGATCGCCCGGCTGGAGTTGCTCGAGCCCTCAGAGCGGTTGGAGCCGGAAAAGCTGCTCCGGGATTTGCAGGCGGCGGGCAAAGAGGCGGCGTACCTGCCGGACGTGGAGGCCATCGTGTCGCACGTCGCCGAACGATCCCAAGGGGGCGACATCGTCTGCGTCTTCAGCAACGGCGGTTTTGGAGGGATCCACAACCGGCTGCTTGAACGCTTGGGCACCGGCTAAATCCAACAGAGTCTAAAACCAGGAGAAGCGCTCCGGCACATAGAGGATGTCGGACGGTCTCAACATGAAGGGCTGCCCTTTTTTGCCATCCATGATCTCCTTCAGATTGAGAACGAATCGGTGTGGTCGGCCGTCCACATAACGGGTCACACTCACCTTCTTCATATTCGCCGTCGTGTAATTTGGGCCGCCAGCCTCCATGATGGCTTCGAGCGCACTGACGGGGCGATCGAACAACATCTTGCCCGGCCGCAGCACCGCCCCCGAGACATAGACCGGATAGACAGAGGAATCGATTGTGACCGTGACCTCCTTGTCCTGGAGTTGGGTCCCATACAACACGAGCAGTTTCTTTTCCAGAGCCGATGGGGTCAGGCCGGCGGCTTGCACCTCGCCGACGTAGTCGAGCGTGATTTTGCCGTCGCGCCGTATCTGCTGCACCCTGTTCAGCGACGGGGCGCCGGGGAACGTCACTCGCACCATATCGCCTTCCCGGAGGACGAGTTCGGATTGCGCCGAGGTTGATGGGGCCGGCTGGGGCGCGGCTGCCGAGGTTGACGGGGCTGGCTGGAGGGGCGCCGAGGTTGATGGAGCTGTTGGCGGCGCGCTTGCCGGGGCCGCTTCCGCCGCAGCCGGAGGAGACGGCTGCGCCGGCTCCGTTCCGGTTGCCGCCCCGTCTGCCTGGACCGCCACCGGGTGCTCCTCGGAAGCCGCCATTCGGCTCTCGGCGGCTACCTTCTGCAACCGGCGTCCCTCCATTGTCTGACATCCGGTAAGCGCCAAGACCACAGCCCATCCCAGCGCCACGCTGGTCACAGCCCAGGCCAACCGCCCCAGCCTTCCGTTCCTCTTCGAACCTTCTGTTCTGTTCACACGTGTTGCCATATTGCACCTCGTACCGGCCGCTTCACCCAAACACTCATTTAAACGCGCCTATAAAGGCGCATCCTTGATTGCCCAAAAGTTTACCTTTCCGGCCAGCTAGAGGTCAAGAGAGATCGGAGGTGAGCTTTGTCCCTAATGGCTCGACTCCGCCATTCTGCCCCACCCTGTCCGCTGGATGCCTCCGCTATGACGCCCTCCGTAAACACTGCCATTTGCACCCCTCTACCCGTTCCGTTTGATAGCACCCAGGATTCGTGCCGGCAGGAACAGGATCCCCTTAAGCAGGGCGAAGATGGCTTCCACGCTGATTCCAATCAAACGCAACGGCAAAGAAACCAACCACACGATAGGAAAGAGCAGAAGCGCCAGCAGCGCCACTGGCCAGCACAGCACGAACAGAATGCACCACCCAATGAACAGAATCATTACCTTCATAACTCCCTAACAATCTACACTTCTCCCGCTGCGGCCCGTCAACTCGCTTCCCCAGGGGCAAACCCGCGGCGCAGGCAGTTTTCCGTAATGACTCGCGGAACGAGGAAGTTTTGCAGATACTCCCGCCCGCCCGCCTTGGTTCCACCGCCCGACATTTTAAATCCGCCAAAGGGTTGCCGCTCGACCAAAGCGCCGGTGATGCCCCGGTTGATATACAAGTTGCCACAGACGAATTCCTGCTTAACGCGCTCAATGTGGCTGGGACTCCGCGAACAGCAGCCGCCTGTCAGGGCGAATTCACTGTCGTTGGCCAGAGTAATCGCCTCGTCGAAGTCCTTCGCCCGGCTCACCGCCAGCACGGGGCCAAAAATCTCCTCGCGGAACAATCGGCTGGAAGGCGGCACCTCAGTGAAAATGGTCGGCGGAACATAGCATGCCGCAGCGTCGCGCGGCACCGGCGCCTGCCAGATCAGTTTCGCCTCCAGTTTGCCCGCGTCGATAGTTCCAAGGATTCGTTGTTGCGCCTCCTTGTTGATGACGGGGCCGACAAAGTTCCCGGGCAACTCCGCCGGACCTACGCGCAGGGAATTTGCCGCCCCAATGAATCGTTCCATGAACCTGTCGTAATTGGCATCGAGCACGATCAGCCGCGAGAGCGCGCTGCACTTCTGGCCCTGATAGCCGAACGCCGAGGCAATGCAGTTCACCACCGCCTCGTCCAGATCCGCGTCGCTATCGACGATCACGCAGTTCTTTCCACCCATCTCGCAGACGACTTTCTTCAGGTTGGCTTGGCCCGGAGCCGTCCGCGCCGCCGCCTCCCAAATCTTCAGCCCGACCTCCTTGGAACCGGTGAAGGCAATAAAATCGACCTGCGGATGCGTTACCAGATGCGTGCCCACGATACTTCCCGGTCCTGTCAGCAGATTCACAACCCCGGCCGGCAGACCCGCCTCGACGAGCAACATCATCAGACGCGCCCCGATCACCGGCGTCTGATCCGAAGGCTTCATGATGACCGCATTGCCAGTGACAACGGCCGCGGCGGTCATTCCTGTGAGAATGGCCAGAGGAAAATTCCAAGGCGCAATAACAACGCCCGTGCCCCGGGCGTGCCACGATTGCATGTTGGTTTCGCCGGCGGCGTGCTGAGTGCATTGGGGCCGGCCCATCTCGCGCATCCCCTGCGCGTAGAATCTGCAGAAATCAATCGCCTCCGCCACGTCCGCATCCGCTTCGCTCCAATTCTTACCCGCTTCCAGAATCTCGATCGCGCTGAGCCTGGCCTTATCCCGGCGCATAAGGTCCGCCGTCCGCTCCAGCACCGCGGCTCGTTTTTCGGCCGGCCAGCGGGCCCAGTGGATCTGCGCTTTGCGAGCGGCGGCCAGGGCGGCCTCGGCGTGTTCGATAGTCGCCTGCGCTGCCTGCCCAATAACTTCGCCCTGGTTTGCGGGATTGAGAGAGGGCAGCCACTCGGTTGTGGCCACCTCGTTGTGATCGATGATGAGCGGATATTGGCGGCCCAGCCGCTGCCGAAACTGCCGAATCGCTTCTCGCATCTGGTAACGTTCGCCCGCCAGCGTAAAATCGGTGTGCGGCTCGTTCCGAAATGGCGAGGGCCGGTCGTCCGGCTCTTCGGGCGCGACCCTGATAATTGGAGGGGCGGCGCTGAGCAGTTCCTGAGGATTCCTGAGCAACTCGCGCCGGCTTGCTCCCTTGGCGAACTTGTTCGCCAGAAACCCCTCATTGGACGTGTTCTCCAGCAACCGCCGTACAAAGTAGGCTATCCCCGGCAAGAGTTCTCCAACCGGACAATACTCCCGAAGCCGGCAGCCCAGCTTCAATACCGCCGCCTTGATCGGGTCCGCCATCCCGTAGAGCATCTGAAACTCGAAGTTGCGCCGGTCAATCCCCAGTCGCTCCGCCTGCGCCAACACGTGCGCAATGCTGCGCACATTGTGAGTGCCGAAAGCCGCATCGATTGCGGCGTCGTTCTCCAGCAAGACCAGCGAGAGCTTTTCGAAATTGATATCCGATTCCGCCTTCCGCGCAAACACCGGCACAGGCCAGCCACGCTGTTGCGCAATGACATTCTCGTAGTCCCAGTAAGCCCCTTTGACCAGTCGCACCGTGATCCGCCGCCCCTGCCCCCGCGCCCACTCGATGAGGCTGCTCAGATCGGACTCGCAATCCCGCAGATAGGCCTGGAGTGCGACCCCGCATGCCGGCCCGCCGGCAAACTCCGGCTCGGCAAACAGGTTCCTGAACACGCGCAGGGTCACCTCCTTGAGCGCGTAGCTCTCCATGTCGAAATTGATGAACGCCGCCAGCTCTTTGGCCCGCCGCAGGATTGGGCGCAACCGCGTCGAAATTTGCTCCACCGCCGTATCCGGGTCCGTTGGATGGATCTGCGAATAGAGCGCCGAGAGTTTGACCGACAAATTCAGCGCCGGCAACCGCCCCCGCGGTGACTCGTTGCTCTGACACGCGCCCGACAACGCCGCAATCTCGAGCGCCAGGAAATCCATGAGTTCCAAATACCGCTGCGCGTATTGCTCCGCCTCCGGCTCGCTGACCACCTTTTCTCCCAGCACATCAATGGTGAATGCAATGTCTTGTTTCGCTAGCCCGGTGAGCGTCGAAGCTATCCCCTTCTTGTCCTCGCCCAACATGAACTGGCGCGCCATCCCTGTGACCTGCGATTTCACTCCTGTCCCTACGAACCAGGACACTCCGCCTACCGCCTTGAGCGCCATCTCCAGCGCGGGTGAAAGCTTCACCTCTTCTTTGCCAAGATACTCCTTGAGATGCCGGCCAACTTCCGCCGAGGATTTCAGCGTCGGCAGCACATCCACAAAGCGAAAGAGTTGCGTCTTGAAATGGTCGTCTCGCATGGCCCAATCCATGAGCGTGCCATAAAAACCCTTGCGGCTGAAGACCGAGGGGGGTTCCGCCGCGTCCATCAGCGCGAGGATTTCCTCCCCAAACCGAGCGACGGCCGCCTCGACGTCATTGGTGGCCAGGGGTGGTGCGGGCGTTCCTTGAGCTGTCGGCTCGGACGGGACGCTTCCAATTTGTGTGGCGTTCACAACCCAATTTTTACCAGATTCCGGCCAAGAGCAAGCCCTGCCTCGGCGCCGGTTAAGTCTCTCTCGGATACCCAAAGCACTGCCTGGCGCACGCCGGTGGGCTCCGCTTTCGAGATTGGTCTTGCCTCGATCAGGGGGCATGGGTAGGTTTGTTGGCGCGGGGCTATCGGCTCTGCAAATCCTGTGCAGACGAACACGGAAATTGGCTATAACTCGAAGGTCGAGGGCGATGTCGTTGTCACCCGCATCGACGCGGCCTTGAATTGGTTTCGGAAGAATTCGCTCTGGCCGATGCCGATGGGCTTGGCGTGCTGCGCCATCGAACTGATGGCGACCGGCGCGAGCCGGTACGATATTTCCCGGTTTGGCGCCGAGGTGATGCGCTTTTCGCCGCGGCAATCGGACGTGATGATTGTGGCGGGCACGGTGACCTACAAGATGGCGCTGGCGGTCAAGCGCATCTATGAACAGATGGCCGAGCCGAAGTGGGTCATCGCCATGGGCGCCTGCGCCTCAACCGGGGGGATGTACCGGAGTTACGCGGTGCTCCAGGGTGTCGATAATATCGTGCCGGTGGATGTCTATGTAGCGGGCTGCCCGCCGCGGCCCGAGGCCCTGCTCGACGCGCTTATAAAACTCCAAAACAAGGTGGCCCGTGAACCGGTCATCTCCACCTTGAAAAAGGTGGCATGAAGATGACCGCCCTGGACTTCGCCAATCGCCTCCGAACCCAATTTGCGGAACTGGTTTCGGAACCGGCGGAGTTTCGCGGAGAGATCACGTTGCGTGTATCGGAGCCGGAGCGCATGGTCGAGGTCTGCGGCTTCGCCAAGAATGAATTGGGGTTTGATTACCTGGTCGATATCACCAGCATCGACAATTATGGCGACGACCCGCGCTTTACCATCGTCTATCATCTTTATGGTTATGGTCATCACCAGTATCTCCGGCTCAAGACCGATGTGAGCGAGGAGAAGGGCGAATAGCCCACCGTGACCGGCCTCTGGCGCACCGCACACTGGCACGAACGGGAAATATACGACATGATGGGCATCCGGTTTGCCGGTCATCCCGATTTGCGCCGCATCATCATGTGGGAGGGCTATCCATTCCACCCACTCAGGAAGGATTTCCCGCTCTCGGGCAAGCCGAGCGAGATGCCGGAGGTGGCCTTCACCCAACCGGCGCCGCTGGCCGGAGGCCCGTTTGTCACGGTTGCCGGAGGCAAAGACGCCCAGTCTCGCGAGCCACGCGTCCGGATTCCCGAAACCGATTCGCTGGAACTTAATGCCCGCGTCCAGCGGCGGCAGGACATCAAGGATGCCCATGGCGAGGTGCATGGGCCGGGGCCGGTCAAGAAGCGTTGATGCTATGGGAACCTTTAGAGTGGGCTGCTTAATTAAGAACCACGTGGATCGGACCAAGGCGGTCCGGATCCCGCAGTTGCTGGTCGATACTGGCAGCGACTCGACCTGGATTCCTCGCGAGCTGATGGAAAAGATCGAAGTGAAACCCGAGAAGCGGGAGGCTTACCAGATGGCTGACGGCTCTCGGGTCTATCGCGACGTGGGATACGCGATTGTGCGGGTCAGCGACCGCGAAACGGTTGACGAGATCGTGTTTGCGGAGAAAGGCGATTACGTCCTGCTCGGAGCGCGGGCACTGGAGGGGCTTTTGCTCTGGGTGGATCCGAAGCACAAGAGACTCATCCAGATTGAGGCGTCTCCCGTTGCGAAGGTCGTCGTACCGGGCAAAGTCCCCCCTGACAAGGATCAACCGGTCGTGATGCGGATAGTCGTTCATGGTGAAGGCGGACCGGCGCCCGTTGCCGGGGAAGACGCGCCCGCACCGGCGTCAAGACGGAGGCGAAAAGCATGACACAGGTCTCGCGAGAGCTTCGTGACATCGAAATTCAGGAACCCGCCGCGCGCGCGGCAACGGCCGCCGACGACCTTGCCGATGTTCAAGGCGAGAAGATGGTCTTGAACATGGGGCCCTCGCATCCGGCGACGCACGGGGTGCTGCGCATCATTCTGGAGTTGGATGGCGAGATCATCAGCAAGGCGGCCCCGGACATCGGTTACCTGCACCGCGGCGACGAGAAGATAGCCGAGAACATGACCTACACCCAGTTCATCCCCTACACGGATCGGCTGGACTACCTATCGCCGCTGGCCAACAATGTCGCTTATGCGCTAGCGGTGGAGAAATTGCTGGGCATCGACAAGGAATTGCCGCCTCGCTGCCAGTTTATTCGCGTGATTTGCGCCGAGTTGGCGCGCATCTCCTCGCACCTGCTCGGTTTGGGGTCTTACGCCATGGATGTCGGCGCCATGACCGTGTTCCTGCACACCTTTACCGAGCGCGAAAAGATTTACAACCTCTGTGAGGCCCTCTCCGGCGCCCGCTTCACCACCAGCTACACCCGTATTGGCGGACTCTCGCGCGACCTGCCGCCCGGCTGGATCGAGCAATGCCGAAAATTCCTCGACGAAGTTCCCATCAACATCGATGAGACAGAGACGCTTCTGAGCCGGAACCGGATTTTTGTGGATCGGACCCAGGGCGTGGGGGTTATTTCGAAGGAAGAGGCCATCGATTACGGCTTGAGTGGGCCAAATCTTCGCGGCAGCGGCGTTGAACACGACCTGCGCAAGACCCATCCCTACCTGGTTTATGACCAGTTGCAGTTCGATGTGCCGGTCGGCTCGGCGGGCGACTGCTACGACCGCTACCTGGTGCGAATCGAGGAAATGCGCCAGAGTGTTCGCATCCTGCGTCAATGCCTGGATAAATTGCCGGACGGCCCGATCAACGTCGCGAATGGGAAGATTGTGCTGCCGCCCAAAGGGCGAGTGCTGACCCGGATGGAGGAGTTGATTCACCATTTCATCAATGTGACGCAGGGAGTCAACGCGCCGCCGGGGGAGGTTTATTTCGCCCACGAGAACCCCCAAAGGCGAGTTAGGCTTTTACATCAATAGCAAGGGCGGGGGGACGCCCCACCGGCTCAAGATCCGCTCGCCTTCGTTTGTGAACCTGGGCATCCTCCAGGATTTGCTGCCGGGCCACATGGTCAGCGATATTGTGGCGATATTGGGTTCGTTCGATTTTGTGATGGGAGAATGTGACCTATGAAGAGCGTGGAGCAGATGACCGAACAGGAAAAGGCGGACATTCGAGCTTGGATCGCCAACTGGCGGGAGCTTGGGCCGATCATGGAGAAGCTTCGGGCGGAAAGCATCCGCGCCGCCATAACCGTGCGCTCCATGGAGGCGCTCGACGGCGCGTTCGAGCATGCGGCGATGAGCCTCCCGGCGCGGGACTCATCCGGGCTCATTGAACAACAAGCCATTTTTGCCCGTGCGCGTCGATGAATCACGTCTTTCAGGCCGCGGACGCTCTGCAGAGGTTTCTGCGGGAGCAGAATTGGCCGTTCTGCTTCATCGGCGGCCTGGCGGTGCAGCACTGGGGCGAGCCTCGGGTGACACGCGACGTGGATGTGACCCTGCTGACGGGTTCTGGATGCGAGGAGCAGTTCGTCCGGAAACTCACGGAGCGCTTTCAGCCGCGGGTGCCCAATTTTTGGGAGATGGCGCTGCGGGCGAGGGTCGCTTTGCTGAAAGACGCGGGTGGTGTCGGCCTGGATGTCGCCCTGGGCGCACTGCCCTTCGAGGAGCGCGCCATCCAAAGATCGGTGGAGGTGCGCTTCTTGGCCGATTGGACCCTGCGGGTGTGCTCCGCCGAAGACCTTGTCGTCATGAAGGCCCTCGCGGGCCGAACGCGCGACTGGCTGGACGTCCAGACCGTCATGATCCGCCAGGGGACGCGGCTCGACTGGCCTTATATCGTGGGGGAGCTGACACCTTTGGCGGAACTGGCCGAGAGGCCGGAGATTCTGGCAGAGCTCGAAAGACGGCGGTGCAATCCCGAAAAAGGATAGCTTGATGGACGCGAACCCTATAAGCACCACTTTGGATTGCTCCGCGACACAGGCAATTCCCAATCCGCTCCAGCACCAGCCGGCGTTCGCGGTACCCGGCGCGCTGGAAGCCGAGGTGGACGAGTTGATCACGCACTACCTGCCGGATCAAAAAAGGAGCGCCTCTCTAATGGTGTTGCACGCGATGCAGGAGCATTTCGGCTGGATTTCACAGGAGGCGGTGGAGTGGACAGCCCAGAAGCTCGGCCTGCGGCCCATCAACATCTATGAACTGGTTACTTTCTACCCGATGTTCCGCCAGCAGCCGATGGGCAAGTACCAGATCAAGATCTGCCGGACATTGTCCTGCGCCTTGGGCGGCTCGTATAAGCTGCACGAGCATTTCTGTGAAAAGCTAGGGTTGGACCCCCACAAACACGGCCCTCAAACGACGAAGGACGGAAAGTTCACGGTCGAGTTCGTCGAATGCCTGGCCAGTTGCGGCACGGCCCCGGTAATGATGGTTAACGATGAGTTCTACGAAGGGGTTAGCGCCGCAAACGCAGATGAGGTCCTTGGAGACTGCAAATAAACGAACTATGAACTGGCTGCCCGACATGGATTTGAACCATGACAAACAGATCCAGAGTCTGCTGTGCTACCGTTACACCATCGGGCAGATGAGTCCCAATAATCTAAGGCCCAGGCCCGGACCGAGTCAAGGGTTCTCGTGCGCAATGAAGCCGCTCTCATTCCCATTGCCCGGATGAACAAACCTCACGACGATTATATTGCAGCGAGCTGAATTGCCATGCCACAGGAATACAGACTTATATTAAAGCACGCCGATGAACCGGGTTACACCCCCGACCTGGAGTGTTATTTCCGCCATGGTGGCTACGAGACACTCAAGCAGGCGCTGGCCCGCCCCTCCAAGACCCTTCCTGACGGCAAAACCCTCAGTGGCCCGGAGCAACTCCGCGACGAGGTCAAGCTCTCCGGCCTGCGTGGACGCGGCGGGGCGGGGTTTTCCTGCGGCTTGAAATGGTCGTTTGTGGACCGCAAGAGCGGCAAGCCGATTTACTTGATCTGCAATGCGGATGAATCGGAGCCGGGCACATTCAAAGACAGGCAGATCATTTACAAAGACCCGCACCAACTGCTGGAGGGGATGATCATCGCTTGCTACGCGAACGACGTCCACCTGGCTTACATTTATATTCGGGGCGAGTTTGTCGAGGGCGCCAAGATCCTCAACCGCGCCCTAAACGAAGCGCGCCGAAAGAAGCTGCTGGGAAAGAACATCCTCGGATCGGGTTACGACCTGGAGATTCATGTTCATCGCGGCGCCGGGGCCTATATTTGCGGAGAGGAAACGGGGCTGATCGAGTCCCTGGAGGGCAAGCGGGCCTATCCCCGCATCAAGCCGCCCTATTTCCCGGCGGTGCTGGGCCTTTATCAATGCCCGACGATCGTCAACAATGTCGAAACGCTCTGCGCGGTCAAGCACATCGCCGCCATGGGCGGCGCGGAATACGCCAAACTCGGCACCCCGAACAACACCGGGACGCGCATCGTGAGCATCAGTGGCCATGTCAAAAAGCCCGGCTATTACGAGGTGGAAGTCGGCAAGGTGACCTTGGGCGAGCTCATCAACGACCCCGCCTTCGGTGGCGGCTTGCGCGATGGACGTACCCTGAAAGCGGTGATTCCCGGCGGCTCTTCGGCAAAGGTCTTCAAGGCTGGCGAGAAATTCAAACTCCGGCGCAGAGGACCTGATGGGCGCGAAGTCGAGCAGGAGATCGATATGCTCGACTTGCCGTACGATTTTGACACACTCATCCGGGCTGGGAGCATGTCCGGTTCCGGCGCCATCATCGTGCTGGATGATTCGACGGACATTGTCGAGGCGCTGGCCAATATCTCCGAATTCTATGCTCACGAGAGTTGCGGCCAATGCACCCCCTGCCGTGAGGGCTCGCTCTGGATGTCAAAGGCCCTGCACCGGCTCACCCAGGGTGAGGGCCGCGAGCAGGATGCCGAATACCTGGCAAGGATAGCTGACAATATCCCCGGCGGTCGGACGATCTGCGCCTTCGGCGAGGCCTGCGCCTGGCCGGTGCAGAGTTTCGTGGCCAAATTCAAAGATGAGTTTGTCGCCAAGGGCAAAGCGGATCAAGAAAGACGGGCAAAGCAAAGCAAGATCGCCGGGCGCACGGGCGGGGCGGAGTTGGTCACCAGCCCGAGCATTTAACCCCGCTAGAACCAGATGGGTGACTGAACGGATCGTCTCTTGAGGCGAGGGCCTCCAAGGTCGGGTCCGGACTCAAAACAAACGCAAACGCAGGATCGAGTCAGCAGAGCTTGTGAGATGGACGAACTGAAGGCCCCCGGAAAAAACCGAAAAGAAAATCGGGACGCAACGCTTTTTTCCTCTTGATCAGCGCCCTAATGGGACCCCTTGCCAACATGGGGGACCGGCGGCCGTCTCCGTTATGCTCGGTCACCTCCACTGGAGCCGTGTGATGCACCCGCAGCGGGAGGCGGCGGAAATTCCAGCTCGTATTTCTTCGCGACCTCCGTGACGCGCGCAATGTCTTGCTGTTGCTCCGGAGTCAACGCACCGATTTCCTCAAAGAAACCTTCAAAGCCCGCTGGAGTGATAACACACATGAGCCGACCCGGCGCTTTGCC
The DNA here is from genome assembly GCA_046703605.1 of Limisphaerales bacterium. Lineage (GTDB taxonomy): Bacteria > Verrucomicrobiota > Verrucomicrobiia > Limisphaerales > UBA8199 > JAJYHY01. The sequence continues at coordinate 6,024 of JBJKSV010000768.1, read as the reverse complement.
CGCATAGCGGTAGGTGTGCATCAGCCCACGTGGCGCAAAAATCGTCTCGCCCTTCTTGGCGACGAATTTCTTATCGCCAACGGTCCATTCGTACTCGCCCTCGAGAACCTGGAACGTTTCATCCTCACGGTGATGAATGTGCGGTGGCGGCCCGCCATTCGGCACATCATGCGATTCGCACACACTCAAGGTGCCGTTGGTGTCGCGACCTTGGATCCGGATGACCAAAGGAATGCCAAAGATGTTCACGGACGCACCGCCCTCATTAGGAACTTGGATGGAATTCATGACGGCAATGTTCTGTCAGCCTGTCTCCGCTGGCAAGCCATTAATCTCTGCCCCATTTTACGACGGCGATCATGCGGCACCAGCATGTAAAGAGCGTTTGAGCCGGCTAATGCGGGCGAACCCCGCTCGCTTTTCGCACCGCCTCATCTCGTGCGTCCAACAGTTGAACAAATCGCGGCAAGAATCTCGCGTTGAATGCAGCGCCCCAAAGGTCCTGGCTGTGAAGCAGTCCCATTAAGACGAATGCTGATTTCTCCACCGAGAATCGCCTATTCAGAAAACCCTCCGTGCCAGGGAAATGCACCAACGGGCCGATGGCAGCACTCCGCATGTCTGGATCATCCCCCGCCCCCAGTTCCTCGATCTGGGGCAAAGGCCTGTAGCCTAGTCACCGGCTGCTGAAGCTTCTTGATAACTTGGTCGAGGTCGGTTTCCGACGAAATCGTTGTTGGAGCGGCCAGCGCGGTGATCGCCAACCCTACAACTGCGGAGGCCAGTACCAACAACCAAGCAGACGTTCGTTTTCTCACGTCACCAACCTATCTGGTTTCCTCCTCGCTTCCACTCCGTTTCTGAGTTTCCCATTCTCTAATCGTGCGTGGGCCAGCCTTGGTTAGGAATTGAATCAAGGGGAACGGCAGGCCTGGTTCTCGTAGAGGGGCGTCCACTCATAGGAAGGTTCATTCTTCATCCTCAAGTCTCCAAATGCCCTTGGGGCGTGTTCTCTGAAGACCGGGCACGCATCCTTTTGTCCAAGTTGCTATTGGCGTCTTTTGAGGCGCCCAGTCCCACCCTCGCGGCGATGTCTTTGATCCAAAGCGTTGTCTCCTTTCTCAGCCGCGCGGCAATCGCCAGCTTCCCCGGATCGCTCTTTCGCCGCACGGCCAGATCCAAGGACAGGCCAGCAACCGCTCCCGGACCCGGAGCTGGTGCGCGCGCACCGGATTGAGATGCACGTCATCGCCAGGCTTGCTGGATCCGGACCCGGTAGAATCCTTGCCCCCTGTCCACGCCCGGGTCCGTGAGCATCTTCACGGCGCCATCGCCGGCGACGCTCTGCAAAGGGGTCCAGTTGGGATGTGAGAGGGAATCAGTGAATTCCAAAACGTAACGCAGACCGCTCCGGGTGGAGACGGAGAATGTCAAGGCGCCTCCCTTAGGGCCTGGAACAATGTGAACGGATGGTTTGGCGCCCAACACCGTCACCTCGCCATCCTGGGTCGAGATCCCGGCGAGTCTGAACTCCGTCGAGGCCTCCCGCGGCGTGGGAGAATCGCAGAACCTCAACGCGCTGGCGCTGCCGGCATCTCCGGCGACCTCGAATTCAACGGTGAAGGCCGCGCTGCCGTCCGGGAGCGTTACGCCCAAGCCGCCTGGGTCGTCCCAGGAGAAGGTCAGCTTGCCTTGGCTGACAAGGGTGGCGCCAAAATTGGCCTGTGACAAACCCGGCAGGCCAAAATCCCCCACCCCCGTGTAGCGGAGGACCGCGGGGTCCCATTCCAGAGTGAACTGGGCGCTGGTGGTCCTTTCGAAGCCGCCGGCGCCCACCCCGGCCTTGAAAGCCTCTCCTCTCAGCGCCACGCCACGGGCAATAACGAAGCGAATGGCCGCCGGTACAGGCGCCTTGCTCTCCTTGAGCCGCGGAGCGGAGACCGGTGGAGGTTCGGCGGCATTGGCGACGGCCCCCGCCGCCTTGGAGAAAGACCAGGAGTCGTTCACGTCGCCCAACTTAATGGCCGTGAAGTCCTGGTTCTCCGCGCCAGTGAACAGGTTCGTGTAGCACCGGGAACCGGGCGCATTCCATGGATTGGCCGGGTCCGGAAACTTGTAATCGGAGGGGACGAACCGCCAGGAGCCCGCCGGAAAGGCGTTGGTCTCACCCAGGATGACGCGGCGCACCAGGGCAATGTCCATCGTGCTCACAGTGTCCGAGCCGTTGACGTCGGCAGCCAGGAGCTTGTAAGGCGAAGCCAGTGGCAAAAGCCCAAGGATATGCCGGCGGATCAGGGCCAGGTCGAGGGTCGTGACCCCATTGGCGGCCGAATAGGTGCTCCTGGACGGAGTGATGCAATAAGAGCCGCGGCCGCCGGAATAAAAGGCGTAAGAGCCATCTCCCCAACTGTAAACCGTCCAATTGGTCGCGCCACTGAGCGTTAGCCGGGTGCTGGGCACGGGATTGCCGCTCCCGTAGGCCAGCACCTTTCCTGAAATCGTTTGAACCTGCTCGATAACGACGCCGTCCGCGGCCTGGATGGGAACCTCTTGCAGGCCGCAGTCCGCCGCCTCCATGGCCAGGGGAACACCGTCGATCTTCACAATGTTGGTCGTGCTCGGCTGGCCCACGAGCTGGAAGCGCACCGCAAAGAGCGGCGTCGAGGGTGGCAGGGTTTCGCAGGCCCCATCCGGGTCATCCCAGGAAACCATCAGGGTGCCTTGGCCGGCGAGATTGGTGCCAAAGCTGTCCCCGCTCAGGCCGGGCAGATCGAGAAGGTCCACGCCCCGGTAGAGCAGGGCGGCGGGATTCCAATGAATCGAGAATTGGAACAGGCTGATGTTGGTGAAACTGCCCGCGACCACCGGCGCCGAGATGATGGAGCCGGAGGTTCCAGAGCCCGAGGGAGCGGTAACCGTAAGCGGAATCACCGGGAGAAAGGCTGAGCCGGTGGCGATTCGAGTTGCCCCGCCGCCCCCGGTAAAAGTGACAAAGGCGATGTTCGTGCCCGGCACAACGGGGCTGTAGCGAATCGGGATGCCCTGCCAAGTAAACGCATTGGGCGGCAGGTCATAGTGGGCGCCCCATGGAATCGAGAACGGCGGTGGAACAGTGGCATCGCCGCTCAAAGTGCCCCCGCCGGTGTTGGTCACGTAGAAATAGCCGTACTGGGTGGCCCCGACGGGGACAGAGCCAAAATCCAGGCGGTCAGGTGAGATCGAAATAGCAGGCGCGGCCCCTTCGGTATGGATGCTCAGGGTCCAGCCTTCCTCGATAGCTCCGCTGAATGCACCCACATCGTCTTCGACGTACAGCGACCAGGCGCCGTTGGGATCCGTCCCTTTGAACGTGGCCAGCGCCGGACTGTAAGGCCTGGGCGGAGCGGGCGAATAGAATCCACCATTAGTGTCGTAATCGGTGGGCAGGTACGTCCCGCTCAGGAGAGAAGTCCATCGGGGCAAAGCCGCGCCGGCATCGTCATCAAAGGTGAGCTGCGTGCCGGAAATGGGCACTCCATCCCCGGCCTTGCGCATGAGCACCACCTTCTGGCCTTGAGGCCCAACCAGAAGCATCGCAATGTCACTGGGATAACTATGGCGCAGGCCCTTAATCGTCACTTCGACCTTCGTGACCGGCGCCGGGACGCCGGAAACCTGGATTGTGGATGGGAAGGGCGTTGCCCGGGCGGCGTCGTTGATCGTAATGAGGGCACTGTTCGTAAACACGGTCACCTGGGGTACGGACAAACTCTGGAAGTTGACCCAGAACCAGTTGGTGCTGGAGAGACCGTCGTTATCCGTGGCCACCACCTGCACCCGATTCGTTCCGATCTGGCCTGGATTCCCCGTGATGAGCATAGTGAGGTTAGTGCCGGAAAGAGTGGTCGTGATCGTGGCCATCGCCGGATTGCCCAGGAGCGAGGCGCTGACATTCGTCACGAACCCATCGGCATCCGCGACCCACGAATAGGTCCGGAAGCTCGATCCCTCCAGCGCCACCGTGTTGGTCAGAGGCCCTATGCGCGGCCTCATGTAGAAGGTCATCAACCACCCGGCAGCAATCTGGCTCATGGAGGAATAGGCGCCGTTGGTCACCCAAAGGCTCCACTGCCCTAGGGTGCTGCCGGCGCCCAGCGAGTTCAGGTCCGCAACGCTCGCCACCACCACGTTGGTAATCGCGCTCCACGGCGCCAGAACAGACGACCGGCCGCCATCGAGGGTTACGTCGGCATAGCTCCGCGGACCGGATGGCCCGGACTTGAGGTAAAGCGGCATTAGCGTCCACTTGTGAGAGGGCAGCAGCAGCCCGATACTCATCGAGGCCGGATCGACATCGCGCAAACCAAACAACGAGACCGTCAGTTTTCCAAAGGCGCCCCCCAGTTCCGGGAGTGTGGCGGAGGAGAAGGCCGGGACTCCATTGTTAAGGTGCAGGATGTCGGACGCCCCATAAACCGGGTGGATGGAGGGCAGGACGAGAACATTCAGCGCCGCCGAGTTGGTCTCCATCCCGTGGCTGACGGCCAAGGTGAGGGTTGTGCTGCCAGTGGCGGGCCCAACCGGCGTGATGGTAAAATGGCGCGGGTCGCTGCTGGGCGAGTCAAAAGCGACGTTCTTCCAACTAACAAGGTCGGTGTTGGAGGAAAGAGCCGTGATGTACAGATTGCTGGAGGCGACATCCGTCTCGCTGACGGTGGCGGAAAGAATGGGACTCGTCTCTCCAATCCGGACGACAACACTATTGGTGCTCAAGGAAATGGTAGGCCCGCTCACGGGACCCCCATCACCGAGCAGTGTGCCCTTGACGAGCCGGTTGCCGGCGCTGTCGAGCGCTAAACCGTACGGAGTCAAAAAACGCGCGGCACTCCCCGTGCCATCGGCGGCGCCCTGTTCCTCGGCGCAGCCGGCAAGGGTTGTCACTAGGCCTTCCGGTGTGATCTTGCGGATCGTATGGTTGTAGTCATCGGATACATAGACATTGCCAGCCAGGTCCACCGCAACGTCCATTGGCCAATCGAAGCGCGCATGACTGCCCATGCCGTCCCCATAACCTGGTCCGCCCGGCATGCCCACAAAGTTCGTGAACGCATAGACGACGCCCGTTGCCGGACCGGCTTGAGCCAAGCTGGCGGCCATGCCGATCAGCAGGGCAACAAAGAGGCGGGGGGCAAGACTGGCGGCAGGTTTTGCGGTTTTCATAGCTCGATGTTCCTTTAGAAGGCGCGATTATCGTCCCTGGCGCGGCGTGGGCGGCGGCCCCTCACTCAGGCGGCGCGCTGCCGCCGCTCCGGACGCCGACTGAAACTTCAGCAGAAACCAGGGCTGCCGTAAAGCCAATTTAGTTTGAATGGAGATTTCGAAACGCGAGCCGCAAGGCGTCGTCGTGTGAGGAACAACGGTAGTAACGTTCCGATCGCTCGCACCGCACGGCCCGCTCAAGACCCTTCGCTCTGGCGCTCAAGGCCGACGGCACGGTCATCGGCTGGGGAGCGACGCGTGGACAGCGCCAACCAACTCGGCGCCCCCAGTGCTGGAGATTTCCAGTCAAAGCAATGCGCCGAGGCTGCTCCTCTACGGCGAACCTTACATGAACTACTCCCTGCAATATCAAGACAGCCTGGGTGCGCCCGGCTGGACCACCACCACGCTCACGAATCTGCAAGACGAGGAAACCATCATCCCGCCATTCTCCGGCAGCCCGCAACGCTTCTACCGGCTGATGCTGCCGACACCGTGATCACACTCTGCGGCCCTGGCGACGACGCGGCGCCGGTCATCACTATCATGCTGGAAGGAGAGGATTAGCGGCCAGGGGCGTTCCTGGCGGGGCGCTTCACAGGCTGGTTGGCTCGCGGGGCGCCGCAGCGTGTTTCCAGAGGAATGCCGGCTCGATTCTCCCTCCGCAACCGCATCTTGGCGGGCGCGTGTATTTGCCGCCGAAAAATGCGATGCGGTTCACCCTCAGCCGCGTGTGGCACCTCTTGCACACAACGTCCTTGGTAAAGACCAGCGGCCCGCTTATGA
>JBJKSV010000767.1:0-2867 GCA_046703605.1 Limisphaerales bacterium | reverse complement strand
CCAATCGTGAAACTCCCTGACCGGATCTGCAGGCGATTCCCCTCGTGCGAAACGGTAGTGGGCACTTTCTTGCCATCGACCGTAACCAGAGTATAAACGCCCGAGATGTCCTTCTCATTGGCTTGCTTCAGCATCTTGTCCCATCTTGCCCACTTGGCCGCATCTGCGGCGCTGTAATCGATGACTTTCACCAGCACGGGGCGTGCATCGATCCAAGAGCCCAGCAGCAAAAAGTTGTTCTGGAGCTGGTCGTGCAGCATGAAATCTTCCGGCACCTTGTGGTCCGCACGATACACGAAATATTGTCGCTGCTCCTGCCAGAAGCGCTTGCCCCCGACCGTGACGCAAGCCGACCCTTCGGGAGCCAGGCCAATCTTCTCGCAAAAGGCTTTGAGGCTGGCCTCGCTTTGGCCGTATTGCTTCTTAATCTCCTGCCAGTCTGCCTCGGTCGCTCTCGAACCGAGTTCCTTCTTAACAATCCCGGGCACATCGTCCTTCGACGAGTATCCCCCGACCTCTCTGCCGAACAGCTTGTAAGCTGTCTCGCCCGCCTGGACGCACAAGCTGCAACAGGTGGCCAGCAAGGCACCAAGCAGCGGAGCAGCAGGGCGCCACTTCGCCAGCCTGGCAGTGAATTCCTGCAAAACAGCGCGCCGATGTGTGGCCTCGGCGTTAGCCCGCGATTGTGTGGCATTCATGGAAGAAAAGTAATGCCATTTCCTCAGCAGTCAATAGGGATAGTAACAACAACAATATAACGCATCAGTCACACTACTTGTCGATGTCGGCTCCGGCGCAACATCCTCTCAGCCTGTTGCGCTGGATTTTACAGCAGACTCCCGCTTGGCCGACTGGCGATCGAGTCTCCATAAGGGGACAAATATATCTGCTTGCAGTGGTTAAGCACATGTGGTAATGTAATCAACGTATATTGCGGACTGTTAGACCGCAATTATAGGGATCCCATTCAAAGAGGAGGATACTTATGAACATTCGACCGAATCATCGGAGGGCAGCCGCTCTCCTTTGCGTGTTACTAGTGGGGGTGCCTAGCCTGCGCGCTAACTACATCCGAGAAGCGGGGGGCACGCTGACGACGGACCTGCCAGGAGTCTCGATCAGCTCGGTAGCATCGGCGCCCGGAACGGAGGCCTGGGACCTGACATTTGCCTTTGGCACCGTCTGGGCAACGATCACTATACCGGACTATCTGGCAGAGCCAAGCAGCGAACCGGGCAAGGTCAATCAGTTCGATGTCATTGGCCCCAACGCCATTCGCTGGACGAGCGATGTGCCGCTCCCCGTCGGCGCTACTCCGTTTCCAAATGGCGCGCCCTTCAACTGGTTCACCGTCACGGGACAGCAGGTTAGCGTGACCTTTGAGGATCTCGGCGACGCGCCGCAGCCGCCCTCCGTTCCGGATTCCGGCGGCACTATCGCTCTGGCGGGGCTTTCATGGTTATGCCTTGCGGGGGCACGCCGTTTTGTTGCGTCGCACTGATCGACCTCAGAGCAGGTCCGCGAACCAACTCGCCGCTGGGCGGCAGTGTTGCGCCGCCGGGGGCCTTCGATACGTCATAACGGTCCCTCTGATCTGCTGAAGCCGGCTCATAGGGTGGCTTGGGTGGCGAAAGCCACGAGCGGTAAATGGGATGCCTGAAAGTCAAGGAACGGCAACCCTGAAGAAGCGCGCGGGACCGACCCAATCCTGATGGAAGAAAGCGGTTCCGTTCGAGGTGACCAGATTGGTGGCCACCGGCATCCAGTCGGTAAGGTTGGTGCTCACGAGCAGGCGGCAGGAGGTGCCTTGGAGGCTCTCGGCCAGGATATCCAGACCGGTGCCCGGCTTGCCATGCACCGTTAATAAAGGCACCCCATACTCGAAAGCGCCGATATCGGCCGCGAGACCGATGGGCCGGGGCTCGCCCCGCTGGTCGGTGGCGGGGGCGGCAGCGGTGTTGCCAGCGTCGATGGCGGGGCTGCCCGCCAAGAGCGCCATCGTCATGGTCGGTCCGCCGCTCTCGGCCAGCGGCCTGAGGCGAGGCGCCACGTTGCTCAGGCTGTTAGGGTTGGTAAATCCACAGGAATCATCGGAACTCAGATTCCAGCCGGCGTCGGCCAGCGTGTTCGTGCCATTGCTGGGGAAGTTGGCCGCCAGCAATGTATTGATAAGTGTCCCGGCGGGAGCGATCAGGCCGCCAGCGGCGCCGCCGCTCGGTCCCACAATCGAGCCGCCACCCCCGCTGCCCGCATTTCCTCCGTTGAATGCGATGGTGCAATTGGTCAGGGCGAGCAAACCCTGCCTATCGAAGATGCCGCCCGCCGCCGCCCCTCCGTTGCCGCCTGGGCCGGGTGGCCCCTCAATAATCTGACCCGTTCCCGTGAGCCATGCGCCTCCACTGCCTCCGCTCCCGCCCGCACCGCCAAAGCCCTCATTCCAGGCCAGCGTGCAATTAACCAGGGTGGCCGTGCCACCGTTGAAGAGGGCGCCTCCCTCCGCATCGCCCCCGAACCCACCGGGGCCGCCTGGGGGCGGCGACGAATAGCACCAGCCATAAGAGTAGCCCGGGGCGCCCTCAGCCCCGCTCACAGTGTTGTACGCCAACAGGCAGCTCGCAAGGCTCAGCCGGCCCAGGTTGTAGATCGCCCCTCCATAGGCTGGTCCGCCCGAGCCGCCATACTGTCCCGCCGTGGTCGTTCCGCCGCAGGCAGCATTTTGCAGGAAGGAACAACCGATCGAATTGAGCGTGCCATCGTTGAAAATGGCCCCGCCGCAGCCCGAACCTCCGGGCCACTCGTGCGACGCGGCGGATGCGCCCACCGCCTGGTTCTGAGAGAATGTGCAGTTGGCGAGGTTCACGATGCCG
>JBJKSV010000766.1:0-8336 GCA_046703605.1 Limisphaerales bacterium | reverse complement strand
CCATCCCTAGCCCACCGCCATGACAAAATTTGCGCGGGCGTGGGTGGGGTCGTGGCTCTGGAGAATTTCTAGAGCGGGGATACACTTGTCGTATGGCCCCAGCCGAAAGCGAGTCTCGGCTAAGCCGAAATTCATGTCCACGACGTTATACTGCCGGTCGTAGCCATTGGGTAGAAGGCGGACCGCCTCGGCCAGGTGGACGACGGCATTGGTCAGGTCGCCGCGGATGGCCAGCAGGGTGCCCAGGTCAAACTGGGCGAAGGCGTTGTGAGGCTCCAACTTGAGCGCCTTCTCGAGTTGCTCCTGGGCCTCGGGCAGCCGATGTTCCGCGTGAAGGAGCAGGAAGCCGAGCCGCTGGTGTGCCATGGCATTGTTTGGATTCATCGAGAGGGCCATCTTGAACTTCTCAATGGCGTGAGGGATGTCGCCGCCTCGGAACAACGCGTCTCCCGCCCGTGTGTAAGAATAATCGTCCAGGAATTGTTCGTGGATTTTAACGATGCCGGTCGGCGGCAGGTTGACAAATTCGGGGATGTTTGCGGCGCGTCCGGGCGCCACCATCTGGGCCAGCCAGACCGGCGGACTGGCCTGTCCGTCCTTGCTCATCCGGGTCAGGCACAGTTGGGTATAAGGGGAAAAGGCCTTCGAGGAAAATACCAGCCATTTGCCGTCGGGCGACCAACTATGCCAGGAGTTCATCCGCCAAAGGTTGCAGCCCAATCGGCGCGCCTTGCCGCCCTCCGACGGAATGATGTAAAGGTCACTGTCAGGCTGAAGCAACATGTAGTTTGAGGCCTGGCAAAAGACAATCCAGCGCCCGTCTGGCGAGAATTTCGGGAAATAATTGCTGCGTCCATTTTTCGAGGCGCCCAGGAGCGGCGTGGCTGTTCCACCGTTGCCTCCGTTAAAGGGCATGCGGTAGAGGTCGAACTTGAAGGATTTGCCTCCCTTGAGAAACTCCTCGCATTGCTCCGGGCGGAGCAGGATCTGACTTCCGCCGACCGGTTTTTCCAATTTTGCGGCCCTGTTACGCGCAAACACGATCCACTTCCCATCCGGACTCCATGTGGGATTGCTCTGAACATACTGCGGGTCGTCCGCCCCCGGCAGGGCAAAGAACCTGCGCTCCACGCGATCGTAAACCGCTATGATTCCCTGGATTGGGAAGAAAAGCTGCGAAAATGCGAGGTTCGGACGCGCCACGAAGACGGACCGGTCTTTGACCGTACTAAGAACATAGCGGCCATCAGGGGAGATCTGCGAGAGCAGCCCGAAGGTTTGCTGGCCGTCCTGCCTGCGGAAATCGTCCCAGGTGATAATATCGCTGGTGGCCAATCGCATCTGCGGCGCTGTCCGGGTAATGACGTAGGAGGCCTTGCTATTGGCATAATCGACGTCCATGGCCAAGTAGCGGCCATCGGCGGTGAACGAATGGCAATTGCCGCAGACCGGCAGGTGAGAAAGCACAATCGGAGGGCCGGCCACGTTGGTTATCGAACCGAACCGCCAGCGGATGCGGGAGGGGTCCTTCACCGCTTCGCTGAAGGGCAGGTTAACCTCGCGATAGAAAATCGGGTAATCAACCGAGTCGGGCGAGATGGCAAATCGGACGATGGAGCGGGCGAGAAGATGCTTGGGGTTGTTCGCCCGATACTCGGCCAGGGTGAGCGCAATCGTTCCTTTCGCTGCATCCTTCATGCTCTGCCATTGCGCCTCCTCCGGGTGCCACCGCGGGTAAATGTCTGGAAAAAGCCATTGTCGATTTCCCGCTTTGAACCCGGCCGCCCACCGAACGGCGCTGTCACCGTTGGTTTCCCAAAACACGACCGGAGCGGGCATGTTCCGGGGCATTTCCGCCCCCTGGAGGGGATGCTCGATTTTAATGGATGGGCACGTGGCGCCACCTTCTAGAATGCTCCAAGTGATGCTGGAGCGGGGCAGGGAGACAAAGGCGATGAGCCCGCCAGCCAGAACCACGGCGGCCACGACGGCGAATCGAAGGTGTGTTTCCTTCATAGACCTGGGTAACTGGCCCCGATTAAACCCTAAACGGCTCCCGTTGTCCATAAGAAATGTCGATGTGGGCCAGAAGCCCAGAAGCGGGCGCAGGTGCCGTTGCGGCGGGAAGCCACGCCCCCGTTCCAGCTAACTGCGGGGGGCCGGGCCGGGTGCGCTCCCTGATTCCGTGGCTCCGAGTTTCCGCGTGTCTTTTGCCTCCCAAGGGCTAAACTCATCCCAATGATTTCACGGGCAAAGTCCGAGCAGTTGTTTTCCGAGGCGCTCAAGTTCATTCCTGGAGGCGTCAACTCGCCGGTGCGGGCCTTCCGCGCGGTGGGTGGACAGCCGTTTTTTGTCACGCGTGCCAGCGGGGCGCGGGTTTGGGACGTGGATGGCAATGAGTATTTGGACTATGTGGGGACATGGGGGCCGGCCATCCTGGGGCACGCGCCTAAGAGGGTTATCGCAGCCGTCCAAGAGGCCGCCGCCCATGGGACGAGCTTTGGAATTCCGAACCCATTGGAAGTGAAGCTGGCGAGCCTGATCTGTTCCTGGGTGCCGAGCGTCCAAAAGGTCCGATTATGCAATTCGGGAACCGAGGCCACGATGTCCGCATTGCGGCTGGCCCGTGGCTTCACCGGGCGAGACAAGATCGTTAAGTTTGAGGGATGTTACCACGGGCATTCCGATTCGCTTCTTGTGAAGGCGGGTTCGGGGGCCCTAACGTTTGGAAATCCCGACAGCGCCGGCGTACCGGCGGCGTTCACGCAACACACGATCGTCTTGCCGTTTAACGAGGCCAGCGGGGTGGAGAGGGCTTTTGCCGCGAATGCTGGGCAGATAGCGGGAATTATTGTCGAGCCGGTTCCTGGCAACGCCGGCCTTTACCTGCCAAAGCCAGGCTACCTGGCCTTTCTGCGCGAAATCACCAGGGCAAACGGGGCTTTGCTGATCTTTGATGAGGTGATGACCGGTTTCCGGCTTGCCAGAGGCGGGGCACAGGAGCGGTTCGGAATCACCCCGGACCTGTCCTGTTTTGGCAAGGTCATAGGCGGCGGCCTGCCTGTCGGCGCGTTTGGCGGACGCGCCGAGATCATGGATTTGCTGGCCCCCGCGGGCCCGGTGTACCAGGCGGGCACTCTGAGCGGCAATCCTCTCGCAATGGCCGCCGGGATAGCCGCTTTGGAGCAACTCCAGGAGACCAATGCCTACGAATTGCTGGAGGGCTTGGGCGCGAGACTTGAGGCCGGCTTCCGCGCCGCGGCGGCCTCCGCGGGCGTGCCAATGCAGATCAATCGATGCGGGTCGATGTTCTGCGGTTACTTCTCGAGCCAACCAGTCGCCAACCTGGCAGATGCCATGAAAAGCGACCGCGAACGCTTCAAGAAATATTTTCATGGCATGCTCGAAGCCGGCATCTACATCGCCCCGTCCCAATTTGAAGCCGGTTTTCTCTCAACGGCACACACCCAGGCCGACAACGAAAGGACGGTTGAGGCGGCTGGGAGGGTGCTCAAGAAAATAACCTGAATCGGTGGCAGAGAAGGCCGCTTTTTGAAGATCTGCTTGTAACTTGACGACACTTCGCAACGTCTAATCCCGCGTGAGCTTGAGTTTTTTGAACTGTTCGGCGCCGCCACTGGGCAAAGGCGCCCTGGGAATTGTGCTGACGATGCTGCTGGTTGCGCAGGTGCGAGCCGAGGTGCGGGTTTTCATCCAGGACACCAACGGCGTCGCTCTGCTGAAATACGAATGCACCGGCGGAGAGGTTGTCCGCGCCTTCGCCCTGGATGTGACAGTCGATAGAGGAGAGATCACGGGTATCTCCGATTTTTTTCGTGGGGAGAGCAAGCTCGGCGCCACTGGCTACGGGATCTTTCCCGCCTCATTCCGGGATTATCTCTCCGCTGAGGGAACTAACATTGACTGGAACGGGACCAACTACACGCCTCTGGCCGATGTCAGCGACGCCCTGTCGGATACGTTGCCCGGCTTGAACTCCAACGGGGTAACTCTGGAATTGGGCGCCCTGTGGGATCCAACCGTGCCCGGCGCAATACCGGGGCCGAGCGGGACGCTATGCGCGCTGAATCTTAGCGAACCGGCAACAGTCACCGTCAGACCGAATCTGAGCCGAGGTGGCATAGTCAGCGCGTTCTCGGGCATCATTATCGGCACCGCCTTTGCCGGGGCCGCCGTTGGCCCGGCGATAACAAGCCAAACCCTGGAAGGCGGGGTGCTGACCCTGACATTTCAGGACGGCGAGTTGCAGAAAGCCTCCTCGCTTGCTGGCCCCTGGACTGATACCGGGAACTCCAGCGGCACCTATACCGAGCGGCTCGGCAACAGCCAGGTCCAATTCTATCGCGTCCGAAAGCCTTAGCTCTTTTATGAAGCGTTTGTTGACCTTGGCCCTAGCCGCCGCTGCATTGTTCTCTGCCGCCAGATATGCCTGCGCCCAGCGCGCGCCTCACGGCGCCGGCTACCTCTACTTGTCGCCGGTGCCCGATGCAGCCTACGTTTCGCCTCAGACACGCTACATCCTGGTCCGATTCGAGGACGTCAAGCCTTCGGATGTCACCAATCTTCTGACCGATTTCATCACGGTCAGTGGCGCCGAGAGTGGAATTCACACGGGCGTTACCCACGTCGCTATTGACGGGCAGACCGTGATTTTCACCATGTCCGAGGATTTCAGTGAGGATGAGTTGGTCACGGTGGATCTGAATCCCGAACTGCGTCCCGGCGCGAACGGCACTCTCCAGCCCTACCAATACCAGTTCATGATAACGGCCCCGATGCCAGGCTCCCTCCCTTTGCCAGGCGCCTCGCCCGCGCCAAACAGCCTCAACCCAAATCCGGTCGCCGGAATCGGCGTCACAAATGGAGACTCCGGAGCAACGAGCGCGGTTTTGACGCCTCATAAAGATCTCGTTGCCGCGGCAACCGTCATGCCCAATGGCGTTTCGGTCCCCAGCGACTTTCCGACCGTCCAAATCACGGTCAACAATGATCCCTCGCCGGGTTACCTTTTTCTCGCGAACGGGCTGGATGGCGCCGCCCTTCACCCCTACACGCTGATGCTTGACAATAACGGCTGGCCGGTTTGGTATCGGCGTGGGCGCATGTATGATTTCAAAATCCAGAAAGACGGCATGATTACCTGGGCGTCGGGGGACGACGCCGGCTTCCCCGCCTTTGACCAGAGTTTCAACTATTTGCGCACCTATCTCACGACCAATGGCTATTCGACCGACAGCCACGACCTCAAGGTCGAAGCCGATGGCAGCTATTACATGATCGGCTACCGGGTCAATACTGTGGACCTAAGCCGCTATTTTCAGGGGGGTTCGCCCAACGCCAGCGTCCGGGAGACGGTCGTTCAGGGGTTTACCGCAGCGGATGAACTTGTCTTTCAATGGCGAGCGTGGGATAACTACGATATCCGCGACCAACCGACCAATCCCGATTTCCCTCACATGAACGCCATTGACATTGACGAGGATGGCAATGTCCTGGTCTCCGCCCGGCATCTGAGCGAAGTGACCAAAATCAATCGCCAGTCGGGTGACATCATCTGGCGGCTGAGCGGCGCACACAGCAGCTTCAGGTTTGTGAATGACCCCCTCGACGGCACTAGTCTGCAGCACGATATCAGCGCCCTGGGCAACAACCATTACATGGTTTTCGACAACGGCGACGGCCATACTCCCCAGGTGTCGCGCGCGGTTGAATACAAGCTGGACCTGACCAACATGACCGCCACGATGGTATGGCAGTTTCGAGATACGCCAGACAAATACGCCTACTGGCTGGGCAGCGCCCAGCGTCTGCCTTCGGGCAACACGCTCATCGACTTTGTTCGCCCATACTACCCCAAGGCCATCGAAGTCGATACGAATGATGTCAAGCATTTCGAGATGAACCTTTTGCCGGCCTCCGATTGTTACCGTGTGTTCCGTTTGCCGTGGCATGGGGTGGTAGCGGTTCCCTACCTGGTGGTCGAAACTCATCCGGATTTTCTTACGCTCGTCTTCAATAAATTCGGCGACACCAATGTGGACTATTATCGGATCTATGGCGGCGCCTCGCCGGCTCCAAGCCATCTTATCGCCACTTCAACCTCGACATTGATGCGCCTCTCCGGCCTCGAAAACGGCAAGTACTATTTCCGGGTCACCGCCGTCAATCGGCAAGGAGTTGAGAGCGGGTTCTCCAACGAAGAGACTGCCACAGTCGATACTACCAAAGCAGGCGAGAACCTGGTTGCAAACGGGGACTTTTCCATCGGGGAAGCTTCCTGGGCCTGGTCGGTTGCCACTGGCGCCTCGGCAACGTGGCAGGTCACGAATAATACGAGCGCCGTTCACATCAATAACGGTGGCGCCCAATTGTCTGATATCCAACTGCAACAAGCCGGCATGCCCCTCATCCAAGCTCGCCAATACGTTCTCCAGTTTGATGCCTGGTCCAGCATCCCGCACTACGCCGCAGTGCGCCTGGCGCAGGACGAATCTCCTTGGGCCAATTACGACGTGTTGTCGCCTTTTCTCACCCCCGCGAAGCTGCATTTTACCTATTCTTTTGTGATGCAAAGCCCGACGGATCTCAACGGCCTGCTGACATTCGATCTCGGCGTTTCCCCAGGTGATGTGTATCTTCAGAACGTCTCCCTGTTCATGGTCGCTCCTGGGGATTTTAATGGTGATAGCCGTGTCGATGTTCAGGACCTCTCGGCGTTCACAGGTCAGTGGATGCGGCAGGGTGCCGGGCTTCCAGGCGATTTGAATGGGGATGGGAAGGTGGATTTTAACGACTTTGGCCTCTTCGGCGAGGACTGGTCAGGGGGGAACTGAGGAGCGCAGCATGAGGGTCCTTGCTCTAGACCATGGCGCGAAGCGGATCGGGGTGGCCATCAGCGACGAGTTGAAAACCATTGCCCAGCCGCTGGAGTTCATTCCAGCCGAACCGTTCGAGGCGTTTCTCGCGCGGCTCACGGAGCTCGTTGGGCAGCATGAGATCGAGCTGCTTCTGGTGGGGATGCCCCGCAACATGAATGGCAGCTATGGCCCCGCGGCTCTGAAGGCCCAGGAATTTGTTGCGAGATTGAAGCAAGCCCTTGCTCTCCCTATCCGCACATGGGACGAGCGGCTCACCACTGTTCAGGCGAACCGGCTCCTCATCGAGGGAGGCGTGCGCCGCGCCAAGCGAAAGGAGAAGGTGGACAAAATGGCGGCGGCTATCCTGCTCCAAAGTTATCTCGACAGCCAAAGTGGACACCCTGAGGCTTAAGCTCGTTGTCGCTTATGACGGCACCGCCTACCAGGGATGGCAGGTGCAAAAGGTAGGCACTGGCATTCAGGAAAAACTCGAACAGGCCCTGGCCCGCCTCTTCGCAAGTCAGCCGCGGGTCCATAGTTCCAGCCGCACCGACACGGGCGTGCATGCCTTGGGCATGGTCATCCATTTCGATCTTCCGCGGGAGCAATTCAGAATGACCGCCCGCAAGCTTCCGCTTGCCCTCAATGCCTGGCTGCCGCCGGACATTCGGGTTTTGTCTGCCGCCCGCGTCTCCAGCGGTTTTCACGCGCGATTCGACTGCGCGGGCAAGCAGTACCGCTATTTCGTGTGGAATCACCCCTCAATGAACCCCTTGCTGCGGCACACCGCCTGGCATGTCCCGCGCCCTCTCAATTTCGAGGCGATGGGCCGCGCCGCCGCTCGCTTCGAGGGCCGGCACGATTTCCGGGCCTTCGCTTCCAATCCCGGTTACTCACGAGAAAACACCATTCGAACGCTCTGGAAATGCCGCCTGCGCAGGAGCGGCTCGCTCCTGACCTGCACCATCGAGGGAGATGGTTTTCTGTACCGAATGTGCCGCGGCATCGTGGGGACGCTCGTCCAGGTTGGCTTGGGCAAATATGAATCCCAGGCCGTACAGGGCATGCTGGAGGGCAAAGATCGGCGCCTGGCCGGCATGACAGCGCCGCCGCACGGTCTGGTGCTCTGGCGGGTCTTTTATGGGAAGCCAAAATGCCACAACGATGCATGTCGTGCTCTTTGAACCGGAAATTCCACCCAACACCGGCAACATCGCGCGCCTGTGCGCCGCGACTCACACCTGCCTTCATCTGATTGAACCGTTGGGATTCAAACTGGATGACGCCCGGCTCAAACGGGCCGGCATGGATTACTGGCGCCACCTCGAGTGGCGCCGATGGCCCAATTGGGAGGCATTCCTTCACTCCTTGCCTTTGGCTCCTGCTCTTTGGTTTGTTGAGTCTGGCGGTCCTCGGCTCTATACCCAAGCTCACTTTACTCTCGAGGATTGCCTGGTC
>JBJKSV010000765.1:0-2668 GCA_046703605.1 Limisphaerales bacterium | reverse complement strand
TCGCCCTCCACCTCCTCGGTGATCGTCGAGGGGATGCAGGCCGCCAAGGAGGCGGGGGCTGTTGTCTCTTTCGACCTGAACTACCGCGCCAAACTCTGGAATATCTGGGGCGGACACGACCGCGCGGTCGGTTTGCTGGAGCGGATTGTCCGGCACGTCGATGTCCTGGTCGGCAACGAGGAGGACCTGCAAATGGGGCTGGGTATTCCAGGGCCGGAGGTGGCCTCAAAATCCAAACTCGATCCGAGTGCCTTCGTCGCGATGATCGATAAAGTCACCACGAAATACCCGCAAATCAAGATTGTGGCCACAACTCTCCGCGAAGTCCGCTCCACCAACCATCACGGCTGGAGCGCCGTCGCCTGGGTCAATGGCCAGACGTTTGTCGCCCCAACCTGCGAACTCGACGTCCTGGACCGGGTCGGCGGAGGCGACGGGTTCGCGGCCGGCTTCTTCTATGGCCTCTTATCCGGCGAATCCGAAGAGCAAGCGGTCAAACTCGGCTGGGCCCACGGCGCACTCCTGACCACCTTCCCTGGCGACACCTCCATGGCCACGCTCGGACAGGTCCGTTCATTGGCCGCCGGCGGCTCCGCCCGAATCCAGCGATAGCGGGCCGCTTCCGTTTTTCTGCTCGCCTCAATCGGCCTGTAATGGATTATTGATATACTTGAGTACTTATGGCAACTAACCTCCAACCACAGGCCGATGCAAACACGGCTCTGCTGTCCGCTAAACCCATTCCTGTTTCGGAGCGCCTCATCTTCCCGCTCGACGTTGAAACCATTGATGAAGCCAAGCGCTATGTCGAGCGTTTCGGGGATGCCGTCTGTTTCTATAAGCTCGGCCTTCAGATTTGGCTGGCGAGTGATGGTGGCGGGGGTTCCCAATTAGTTGACTGGCTGGTTCAGCGAAATAAGAAGGTCATGGTTGACCTCAAGATGTTCGATGTCCCGGCAACCGTAAAGGCAGCGGTGAAGCGGTTGAGGCGCCGTGGAGTCACTTTCGCTACGGTTCATGGCAACGATGGCATGCTCAGGGCCGCGGTCGAAAGCAAGGACGACGTGAAGATCCTGGCCGTTACGGTTCTCACCAGTCTTGACCAGGGTGACATCAAAGACCTCGGATTCCCGTGCAACGTTTCGGACCTGGTTGGCTCCCGAGCCAAACGGGCCTTGGCCATCGGCTGCGATGGGGTTATCTCCTCCGGCATCGAGGCCCCAGTGCTCCGTCAGCAGTTCGGCTCGCAATTCATCGTCATCACTCCAGGCATCCGGCCCGTGGAGAACAACCTTGACCCCCAGAACCAAAAGCGAACCGTTGACATTGAGCAGGCATTCCTCAATGGGGCGGACTATATCGTCATTGGGACTCCTATTCGCAAAGCCAATGACCCAAAGGCGAAAGCCGAGGAATGTCAGGGAAGGATCGCGCGGCTTTTCCACGAGCGGCAGCACGCGTAAGCCGCTTGCATCCAGCTAAGTGAGAAACCGCGGCCCCATCTAAGGGGACCCCTTATGCGGGGTCGTGCGTTGTCCCCATTCACGTTCAGGGGTCATCCCAATTGAACTCAAGCCACTATTTCGCATATTTTGTTCCCATGATAGCAACATTAGGTGAGCCCACTCTAACTCCCAAGCCCGTGGCACGGCGCGCTCCGCGCCTCCCCGGCCCACCCACCGCCCGGTTCCAGCCGCTGGACCTCCCCGCTCCGGCTGCCAAGCCGGTCCCGGACACCCTGCCGCACAAGCCGGACAACAGCCTGGTTGAGAGCCTGAGCCGCTCCCGCCTCTTTCAGGACTACGAGCGGGCCTTTACAGACGCCACCGGCATGCCGGTGGCGATCCGCCCGGTGGAGTCATGGCAGCTTCCGCATCACGGCAAACGCAATGAAGGGCCTTTCTGCAAGCTGATGTCGGAGCGCAGCGCGACCTGCGCGTCCTGCCTGCAAAACCAGGAGAAATTAACCTTGGGGGCCGACCGCGAGCCTCACACCGTATTCTGCTCGTCGGGTCTCTGCGATACCGCCGTGCCCGTCCGCCTTGGCGAGCGGCTAGTAGGTTTTTTGCAGACGGGCCAGGTTTTCCAAAAGTCGCCCACCGAGGCGCAGTTCCAGCGAGTGTCCGCCGCCCTGGAACAGAAAGGCATCAAGCCGGAGCCTGACCGGCTGCGTGAGGCCTACTTTTCCACGCGTGTCGTGCCGTCCGCGCAACATGCCTCCATCGTCCGGCTGCTCTCGATTTTTGCCGAACACCTGGCCATGCTCAGCAACCAGATTAT
This sequence comes from Limisphaerales bacterium, assembly GCA_046703605.1. GTDB lineage: Bacteria > Verrucomicrobiota > Verrucomicrobiia > Limisphaerales > UBA8199 > JAJYHY01. Next base: position 388 of record JBJKSV010000765.1, on the reverse strand, counting down.
TGTGCGGCGCGAAAACGCCGAGCCGCCCCCCATCACCCGGGCCAAGGAGTACATCGAGGAGCATCAGACCGAGACGTTGCGCTTGGGCGACGTGGCCAAAGCGGCGCACACCAGCCCCTTCTACTTCTGCAAGATGTTCCGCAAGGCCACCGGCCTGAATTTCACCGATTACGTCGCGCGCTTGAGGATTGAAAAGGCCAAGAACCTCCTCCTCAACCCGAACCTCCGCATCAGCGAGATCGGTTTCGAGGCGGGCTTTCAGTCCCTCACGCACTTCAATCGCGTGTTCCGCAGCGTGGTGGGCGAGTCGCCGACCGATTACCGCGCCCAACTCTCGCGCTGAGCGGCGCGGGCTTGGTTCCCTTCGCCACACCGTCTAGCTCGAGGC
>JBJKSV010000764.1:0-4520 GCA_046703605.1 Limisphaerales bacterium | reverse complement strand
AACTCTTTGACCGGGGCCAGCGCCTGGCCCAGGAGCAAATTGGCTGGGAATTCCTTAAGGATAAAACCGGAATGGACTAGCAAGCATTGGTTTGAGGGGCCACTGGCTGACACGTTTCCGCGCGGGCAGTGTCCTCGCCGGATGCGGTCTCCGGCGTTGTCTCCAAAATCTGGCCGTTGAACCCTTCCCGCCGAGGTCCTTCATTCCCAGGCACATTGCCGATCTTGAGCGCAAGCTCCACGGCATTCGCATGAACGAGGATTCGTAACGGCCTCTTAGCGGCATCTACGGCGTACAGGATTATGAGATTAGGATTGTCATACCCCAGCGAAAGGACCTTGTGTTCGAGGCCTGCTCTCTGGTACCATACTTCTACATGCTGAGCTTTCGCAAGCTGGTTTTGGAGTTGGTTGATTTGCGATTGGATCCGATCGTACAACATCTCAGCCAATTGGAGGCTCGCCAGCGGAACAAGAGCCGCCATGTTCGAGCCCGCTGGCAAGACCCCCTCAAGCGCCGGGGGCAGTTTGTCCGATCTCGGAAAAGGTGGTCTGCTGAAGGGGTCTGTACTCATGACGATTAGCGTTCGCCGGGCGTCGCAAGGGCGCCGGGCGCTTTGCGCGGTTGGCGCGATAGCTTGGACGCAACCCGCGCCGGTTCAGTGTCCGCCTCGGTCCCAGAGGATGAGGCCTCGGCCAAGCCCCGATTCCCTGTCGAAGATAGAAGGTGCCTGGCCGCGCTGGCGGCCACCGGGTAGTCACGGATGCGTTGCGCTATCGCGAGAGCCTTCTTCCAGGCCGCCGTCGCCTGGCGCGATCGGCCGGCCGCCGCGTAAGCGCATCCCAACAGGTCCACGTCCTTCGGATACCGCTCGCCGGTCAATTGGCACAGCTTTTTGGCGAGACGGACGGCCGGCGGCGCCATCCTTCAGCCCGGAGCCGTCCGCGCTCGAAAGCAGGCCGGCCAAACCGAAGAGAGATTTCTCGTGGTTCGGATCAATCGCCAGCGCCTTTTCGTAAGACGCCCTTCTTTCCGCGAAACGGCCAAGTTGGCGAAGTATATAGCCAGTGATCTCAAGATTCTCCGCCGAGCGCGGGGCCAGGCGCAGCGATTCCCTTGCCTCAGCAAGCGCCGCCGGGTAGTCATGCTCCGCGGAGAGATTGCCGGCCAGAAGACACTGCGCCATCGCGCTTGAAGGCGCCACCTCAACGGCGTGGGTGAAGAGGGTGACCCCGTTCCTCCAATAGGCCATCTGATGCAGAGTACATAACGGCAGGGCAATAAATACCGCATCGGAACCTGGTGGAGCGACCGCACCGCGCCCATATCCGGCTGCGCCACCACCGTTATCCAGCAGCCCAGGCCGGACAACACGAACAAGGGCGCCTTCTCCAACAGGAGCCGGCTCGCGCTCACGGAGCGAGGGTCGGGCCCAAGAGGCCCCTCAGAGACTCCGGCAGGTTTCGGAGTGCGGTGGCAAGGCGTAGCCACGACACTGCTTTCGGCGATTCCCAACTCTTCGCCCCAGACGGTCTTGCCGGGAAAGCCAAAGCGGCGTGTCTCGATTCGCATCGGGATTCCCGCCGCTCCAAGAGCTGGCGCCAGATTCGGAAGGCGGCTCGGACTGAAATATTTTCTATTTTCTTTCCAGATAGAATTAGCCGTTGCTTGCCATGGCAAGGGCAGTTTCTGTCCAGCCCCTCCCCAGGACGTTGGCCTTCAGATCGGCGGGTTGCGACGGATGCGGGCCATGGCTGGCGCTAACGGCTCACCGCGCTCTCCAGAACGCATTCGAGCTGGGCGGCATGGACGGCAAGCGGCCCCTCGGTCCAGACCATGTAGTCCGCCGCGGCCATTTTCTTTTCGATGGGCCATTGGGCACGGATGCGTTGCTGAATATGTTCCGGAGACCAACTCCGGGCCGCAAGGCGCGACAGTTGGGTGGCGGCGGAGCAGGCGATGCAGAGGGTGGCATCGAACCCCGCTTGAGCGTCGGTCTCGAAAAGGAGCGGGATGGCGACGACGGCCACCGGCCGCGACTCGGCGCGCCACGTGGCGAGTTGCGATTGCCACGCGGCGCGGATACGAGGATGCAACACTCGTTCGAGTTTCTCCCGCTCATCTGGATCCGAGAATACACGCCGGGCCAGTTCGTCGCGGCGCAACCGGCCCTGGGAATCGAGCACCTCCCGGCCAAACAGCTCCTTGATTTCCTGCAAAGCGGGTTGACCGGGTTCTGTGAACTCCCGCGCTAGTAGATCCGTATCCAGGACTGGAACGCCGCGTCTCCGAAGAATCTCGGTTGCCGCGGACTTGCCCATCCCGATGCCGCCCGTCAGGCCGATGGTTTTCATGATGGAGTCGATGGAGCAAGAGCAAGGCCGGGAGCAAGGCATCCCATATCAGTTACGGCCAAAATGTGAGTTATTTCAGCGAATCAAACCATACCTTCGCATCCAGGAGGCTGGGCAGGACGCAGCCGGCGTGGTCGGCGGAGGGCTTGGGATCGATCAACTGCACCTGGGTGGCACCAACCGCCTGGAAAAAATCGTAGGCCACCTGCGAATTGGCAATGACCACGTCCTGGTCGCCCGCGCAATGATAGAGCCGCATCGGGGCCATCGGCTTCCAGGCATAGACATCGTTTGCCTCCAGGGCGAGCCGCAGAGCGTTGCGCGGGTTGGATTCAAAATCCAGGAGATAGTCCGGCTTCAACACTTGGATGGGGTTGGTGGGCATGGCGCTGTTAATCTTGCTGCTGCTGGTGTTGCCCTTGAGCAGCGGCGGCAACGTCGTGTTGTAAGGTGGCGAGAGCAAGTCCGCCAGGCTCGGCGCCAGATGATACACCTCCTGGTATGCCGCCAGCAAATAAATGAAATAATAGGGATTCGGCTCGGTCCGGCCCGAGAGGAAATCGGCGGCCGTGACGCCGGAAAGATCGTAAGGTCCGGCCATCGGGGCGCAGGCGGTCACGGTAAACTCATTGGTATGGTACTCCTCGATCTGGCGCAGGAGGGCCATGGTGGCATGGCCGCCCTGGGAATAGCCGCAAAGGAAGAGCCGTCCGCTCAACTGAAAGCCGTTGCTGGCGCAGACGGACCTGGCGGCGCGAAGCATGTCGATGCAGGCGGTGGCCTCCGATCGGGCATGAAGATAGGGGTGCAATCCGGGAGATGCGCCCAAACCGAGATAATCCGGCACCGCCGCGGCATAGCCGGTGGTGGCAAAGGCAACGCTTACGGAGACCTCGCCGGACAGGTCCATGGAAGAGGGCGCGTCGTTCGTCAGGATCAGAGTGCCATGCTGGTAACTGACCAGCGGCAGAGGGCCGCCTGCGTTTTCGGGCAAAGCCAGCGCTCCCGATGCCTGCGTGCGCCCGCCCCATGGATCGATGGTCTCATAGACCACCTTGTAAAGACGCACGTTGTATTGCGGTGTCACCTGCACGCCTCCCAGCGTGAACAGCAGACTGATAGCGGACGTGGACAGCGTCTGGGACAGCGTTGCGGAGAGAACCTTCCCGCGTTGGGCCACCGGCACCCCCACAACCCGGTAAAAGCGAATCACGTTCGTCGGCACGGGGTCGAGCCAACTGTCCGAGCCGACAGGAAACGGCACTCCTGAGTCAGGAAGCCGCCAGATGCTGTCCTGGAGAGTGTCCTTGAACTGGACGGTGTAGGCCATCCCCGTCAGGCTTGAATCCCAGGCCAGGCGCCAGCCATCGCCGCTCCGGCTTACCGTGCTGATCCGCAGCAGATTTGTTGTCTGAGCTCCAGCGGGAGGGACGACCGCCAGGACCGCAGTCAGTACAGAGAGCAGGCGTGTTTTCCAGTTTTTCATGCTGGCAGAGCCTAGCCGGAACGTCGGCAGCCGTAAATCAGAACTTGGTGGCCAGAGGAGGCCCACAGACTCATCCGAGATGACACTTGCCATGTCCCAATGGCCAGAGGCCATTCGAAAAGGGTCATGCTCTCTTTGTGCGCTCTGCAATCTTTGAGGTCAATTCTGATAGCCATTCTTTGAATCTCCCGCAACCTTCCGCAGCTTTCCGAGGATCGGATTTTGAAAGGGGTTTAGGTTTCTCCTCGGCGCCGCGGGGGATGAGCTGCTGATCATGACTCGGTCTCACAGTCACCGAGGAAGTTGTCCCGACTGTTCCGCGCATTTGGCGCATCCCGCGGTCCTCACCGTAGTCCCGATGTTAGGGCGCTGCCGAGGCTTCGGCGTGGCTTGCCGGTTTTTCAGTCACCGGCAGGTTTTGGTGGAGGAAGCGGGTGAGCAATTCACAGAGGTGGCGCGTGGTGTTCTTGCCCTCACTGATCGCATGGGTGCGATTGGGGTAGGCCATCATGGTGAAGGTCTTGTTGTAGGCTAAAAAGTCGTTTATCAGCTCTTCGGTTCCCTGATAATGGACGTTGTCATCGCCGGTGCCGTGAACGATCAGCAGGTGGCCTTTAAGCCGGCTGGCATAAGCCAGTGGCGAGCCCAGGCGGTAGGCATCGGGGTTGTCTTGGGGCAGA
>JBJKSV010000763.1:0-8523 GCA_046703605.1 Limisphaerales bacterium | reverse complement strand
ATTCGCACCTGATGTATCCTGAGGTCTTCGCCGCCTACGAAAGACATCGGCAGGACTTTAGCGACGTCAGCGTGCTGCCTACATCGGCCTTCTTCTACGGCTTGCTCCCGCGAGAGGAGATTAGCATTGATATCGAGCCGGGGAAGACCCTCATCATCCGCTTGATTACAGTGGGCGAGCCGGAAAAGGACGGCCACCGCACCGTCACTTTTGAGTTGAACGGGATGACCCGCGAGACCTTAATCGCGGACAAGAGCCTGGCCACCAAGGTCAAACACCGGCCCAAAGCCGATCTCACCGACCCGCGCCAAGTTCCGGCGCCGATTCCCGGCCTGATCGGCAGCATCGCCGTCAGCGTTGGCGCGAAGGTCGCCAAAGGAGACAAGCTCCTCATGATGGAAGCCATGAAAATGCAGATGACCGTCTCCGCGCCCATCGACGGCGTGGTGGAAGAAATCCTTGTCCAACTCAGCGAGACGGTCGAAAGCAAAGACCTGCTGCTCAAGCTCAGGCCAAACCCCTGAAGGTCGGAGGGGAGGATGGATGATGGATGGATGGTGGATGGTGGATGGCGGATGATGGATGATGGATGATGGATGATGGATGGTGGATGGTGGATGATGCGGAATCCGAACCTCCGACAGGAGCACGGTAAGATTTTCGGCGCGTCGCGCTCCGCTCCAATCGCAAATACACTCCCGTCCCAGGGCGGCAAGGTCAGCTATGCCTGAAGGTGATGCGTGCTTTGCCTAAGTCGTATGGAGACATCTCGACGTTGACCCTGTCGCCGACGCTAATCCGAATGAAGTTCTTGCGCATCTTGCCTGAGATGTGCGCAAGGACCTCGTGCCCGTTTGGCAGTGCCACCCGGAACATGGTGCCCGGCAAGACCTGGGTCACCGACCCGGTCAACTCAATTGGTTCTTCTTTAGCCACAGGTGAGAATCTTACCCATTTTCTTTGTTTCATGCCATCGGAAGCGCTTGAGATCAATCCTTTTTGATATAGGGCGGCCAGATCCTGTCCGGGTGGGGCAGGTAAAGCCATTGCGAAGAAGGCCGGCGCCACGTTAGCCCAGGTCTTTAGGAGCGGCGGCATATACTTCGCACAATGTTTGTTATATTCAATTAGTCGCTCGAACGACTCGCTGGCTTCGGATGTTCTAATTGCCAAAACTATGCTCACCATGCATAATGTTTTCCGTACATAATGATGCGTCTGGAGTTCACAAACCGAGTGGCGGAGCTGAAGGAACTGGGTGCCGCCGCACAAGCCGGCGGTCTGCTGGTGGTATTTGGACGGCGTCGCGTCGGAAAGACGCGGCTGCTGGTACACTGGCTTGAGCCCAGAGGCGGATTCTACAGCCAAGCCATTGAAGGCGTGAAGGCGATCCAGTTGGACCAGGTGTTTCAGGATATTCAGGGCTGGCTGAAGGCCAGCGTGGTTCCCAAGACATGGGCGGAGCTCTTCGAGGTGGTTAGCCTGCAAGAGGAGCCGTTAGGCCTTTTGCCGCGCCTGCAAGCTGGCGCCAGCCGACATGGAATCGTTCAATCGGTTTGCCATGGTGGGCGGGGTTCCGCGTGTTCTCGCCGCACCGCACGCGCTGGCGCCACTACGAGGCAGCGGAGAAGGCCAGGCTGCTTCACGACCACGCCGCCACTGTCTTTGAGGACTTTTGCCGCGGTCGCTATCCGGAGGCAGCCCGGTATTGGGAACGGGGTCTGGAATTTGATTTTGTGCGGCTGGAGAAGCCGGGGCGCCTGGTCGTGACGGAAGTCAAATGGCGCAAGCTAACGGGGGCCGAGAAGCGACGGATTCGAAACCGGCTGAAAGAGAATTGGCAAAAATCGGCTTTCTCGCGCAAGTATCAGAACGTGGCGTTCGAGGTCCTCGATGCGCGAGTGCTCACCGCTTTCCGAGGAGGAAAGGCTGACGACGAGGTATAAGCTGTCCGCACGAGGCCGATGTCACGAAGCTCGGCGCATTCCGGCGAAAATGGAAGCATGCTGGGCTTTTGAGTCCTCCCCTGCCCTGCCCCTTCACAGATACTTGGCCAGCGGATTGGGACGGCCGTGAGCGCCGACTTTGTGCCATGTCTCCACGGTCAGACGCAGGTCCGTGAGAAACGAGTCCAGGAACTCCAACTGTTTGGCTTTCTCGGCGTCGGTCGTGGGCAGCGACAGAAGTTGCAGGGCCAAGTGTTCGCCTCGGCCAATGAGCGAATGAAGCAGGAATCGGTGATACCGCCAGGTTACTTCGTCGGGCGATTCCTGATAAATGTTGCGGTCTTCGGCCCCGTGGAACTTCTTGACCGCCTCGATCCACTCGTCGAAGCCGGCACGCCAGGCAGCGAGGGGATCCTCGGGATGAGCGAACCGGGCGATGCACTCCTTGAGGTTGGCCTCCAAGCCTTGCCATCCGGCTCGGGATGGCGCTTCCAATAACGGATTTACGCTCATACCTGAGTCTGCCAAAAAAAGCCCAGGTGGGCAACCCGGATTCCACTGACCGTGATCACACAGGCCGGGGCCGCGTCGCGCCATACGATCCAGGGTAGAAGAGGCAATCGAATGTGCGGTGTCCGCGCTTGACGGTATCCGCGAAGATGACGCGATAGCCGCCGGTCCGCAAGCGCCAGTAGCCTGCCAACTTGCCCTCCAGCAGGCTGGTGTCGCCTCTGGGGAGGGCCTTCATCGCCTTAACCAAGCGGCGGCGTGGTTCGGGCGCCAGCGTCCGAACAAAGGCCTCTGCTTGCGGGTGAATTTCGACTTGCGCAAGTCTCGTGGGCGTGGTTGCTTCTCTTCGAAATCCCGGATTGACGGACTATGAAAGCTCATTTTGCTGTGGCGCTCGCCGTGTGCAGCCTGTGGTTTGGGGCGGCGCCCGGACTCCTGGCTCAAAGCTTCACCTTTACAACCATTGCCGGGTCACCAGGGGTGGCCGGCGCCGATGACGGCACGAACGGCGCGGCTCGCTTCGACCGCCCTACCGGTTTGGCCGTCGATGGGGCGACGAACATCTACGTCTCCGACACGTCCAACGACACCATCCGGAAGATCTCGCCCCTGGGCACAAATTGGGTGGTGAGCACCATCGCCGGGATTGCCGGGGTTCAGGGGGCGCAGGACGGGACGAACGGCGTGGCCACGCTCAATCGCCCGAATGGCATTGCGGTGGACAGTCACGGCAACCTGTTTGTCGTCGATCACTACAACTTTACGATTCGAAAGATTGCCCCGGTTGGAACTAACTGGGTCGTCAGCACCATCGCCGGCCTGGCTGGGGCCAGTGGCAGCGACGACGGAACCAACAGTGACGCCCGGTTTCTCAGCCCGGTTGGGATTGCGGTCGATGCCGAGGACAACCTCTACGTGGCCGATACGGTGAATTGCATGATTCGAATGATTACGATGGTTGGAACAAACGCGGTCACGACCACCATGGTGGGCGCCCCCGGCAACTACGGCTTTCTTGACGGCGTGGGCAGTTCCGCCGAATTGGACTATCCGTACGACGTCACGCTTGGCCTGTCGAACGATGTGTACGTCACCGACTGGGGCAACCAGGCCATCCGGCGCATCTCGCCTTTTCACACGACGCAGTGGGGGCTGACGACCATTGCGGGGAATTCCGGAGTGATAGGCAGCGTCGATGGGCCGGGGGCCCAGGCGGAGTTTTATTTTCCCAACGGGATAGCGTCCGATACCGCGGGCAATCTCTATGTGACCGATCAGGACAACGACGCGATCAGAAAGCTCACGCCCGAAGGCACCGGTTGGGTGGTGAGCACGATTGGCGGCGGCGTCAAAGTGTCTGGCAGCACCGATGGCACAGGCACAAACGCCTTGTTCAATCGTCCCTGGGGAATCGCGGTCGGCCCCGGCGGCAATCTCTATATCGCGGATTTCGCGAATGACACGGTGCGGAAGGGCGTCCCGGCCCCGGCCCCGCCAGCCGGGCCCCAACTCGAAGTGTCTTTGAAAGCAAGTCAAGTGATCTTAACCTGGCCGGCCTCCGCGGCGGGATTCGTCGTTCAGAAGACCAGCTCCCTGTTCCCAAATCCAACCTGGAATTCCGTCACGAATGGCTGGGGTGTTATAGGGGACAGGTTTTTCCTCACTAATGCGGTTGAGGGGGAGTCCATGTTCTATCGCCTGAAGCAGGAATGAGTGGCGCATCAGGACGGGAGCACGAGGACGGCATCCACTCCGAACTCTGAAACTCGGAACAAACCCGAAACCCGAAAAAGATGATGACCAAGGCCGCATTAGAAACCACGGAATACACGGAGTACACGGAAAACAGGCAGGGCACCGGCGGCAAAGAGCACATGGATGGGGGCAGAAACGGGGGGAACGCTAATTCTCGCTCATAAACGCTAATCTCCTCCTCTCGTGGTTCCGTGGCGCTTTACCGTGGTTTTCTCCCGTTGAGCGGCTGGTTTTGAACATTTCGAATTCCGAGCTTCGGGTTTTGTAAGGCGGATGCGGCCATGATGGGCGGATGCACCCGGGATGAAGGTTTCCTTGCACCGGTATTGCAATACTGGGGCTGGAAGTGATAGCCTGTGGCCAACGAACGGATCAACCCGAAACGCGTCGTATGCCACAAACCTTTCGCTCTCTCTGCCTCCGACTGGTTGCCCTACCCTTCTTGTCAGCCTTGGCCCTGCCTGTGGAGGCGGAGGTCGTCATCAACGAGATTTACTACGACCCGGGCGTGAAGACCGATGCTGCCGAATTCATCGAGCTTTTCAATTCCGGAACGAACTCTATCGACCTTTCCGCATGGCGCATTGCCGGCGGAGTCAGTTACACGATTCCCCAAGGCACATCGCTAGCTCCGGGTGCGTTTCTTGTCATCGCGCAGGACCCTCCAACGATGCTCGCCAACTTCGGCGTCAGTGCCCTCGGCCCCTGGAGCGGCAAGCTCAACAACCACAGCGACAACGTCAAGTTGGTCAATTCGACTGGAGCTGCCGAGGACGAGGTGGATTACCAACTCGGCTTTCCCTGGCCGACGGTTGGCGATTCGCCGGGGTCTTCCATCGAGCTGATCAATCCTGGCTTCGACAACAACCTGGGCGGCAATTGGCGCCGTTCGCAGGCCAACCGTGGCCCCACCCCAGGCACAATCAACTCTGCGTTCGCGGCAAATGCCCCGCCCCAAATTCGCCAGGTGTCCCACAGCCCAAACCAGCCGCACTCGGAGGAAACAGTGACAATAACGGCGAAAATCACCGACCCGGAGGGCGTGACGAATGTAAGTCTGCTTTACCAGGTAGTCGATCCGGGGAACTACATCGAACTGGGCGATGCCGCCTACAAGAGCGATTGGGTCTCGGTCCCCATGAACGATGCGGGAAGCAGCGGCGACGACAAACCGGCGGATGACGTGTTCACCGCTATCCTCCCTGCAGGCCTCCAAGTGCATCGGCGCCTGGTGCGCTACCGGATTAGCGCCAGTGATGGCTTGGGCGCGAGTGTGACTGTCCCCTACCCTGACGACCCACAGCCCAATTTTGCCTATTTTGTTTATGATGGCGTTCCGGCCTGGCAGGCGGCCGTGCGTCCGGGCGTTACGCCGGTTCTGACATTCGACACCAACACAATGCGCCACCTCCCTGCCCTGCACCTGATTGCCAAGCGCAGCGCGGTTGAGGACGCCACCTGGTTCAGCCGTTACGACGGTAGCGCCTATCCGTGGACAGGGACGCTGGTCTTCGACGGCAAGGTCTATGACCATATTCATTACCGTGCGCGAGGTGGTGTCTGGCGCTATTCCATGGTGAAGAACATGTGGAAGTTCGACTTCAATCGCGGCCATGATTTTCAAATGGAGGACAACTATGACCAGGATTACAAGGCGAAGTGGACGAAGCTCAACCTGGGGGCCTGCATCCAGCAAGGCGACTATGATCACCGGGGCGAGCAAGGCATGTTCGAGTCTGTCGGCTTCCGGCTGTTCAACCTGGTGGGCAGCGAGGCGCCTGAGACTACTTTCATTCAATTCCGCGTCATCGATGATACCGCGGAGGCGCCTGCCGGTGACCAGTATGACGGCGATTTCTGGGGTTTGTACCTGGTGGTCGAGCAAGAGGACGGACGGTTCCTCGATGAGCATGGGCTGCCGGATGGAAATCTTTACAAGATGGAGAACGGCAGCGGGGACTTGAACAACCTCGGTCCGGACGGGCCGGCGGATAAGTCTGACCTGAATTCCTTTCTCGTTTACAACTACACAACTCCGCCGGATGACTGGTGGCGAACCAACCTGGACCTCGATCGCTACTACGGCTACCGCGCCATTATCGAGGGCATTCACCATTACGACGTGGATGAGAGCGCCGGCAAGAACTACTTTTATTACCTTAATCCGCAAACGCATATCTGGTCGGTCCACCCCTGGGATATCGACCTGACCTGGGCGGACAACATGTACGGCATGGGGGATGAACCCTTCAAGAGCCGCGTGCTTCCTCGTCCGGCTTTCAACATGGAGTTTAGAAATCGCGTCCGGGAAATCCGTGACCTTCTCTTCAACACGGATCAAGCGTGGGAGCTGATCGACGAATATGCCGCCCTTGTTCGCGGGCCCACCAACGGCCCGACCTTCCTCGACGCCGACCGCTGCAAATGGGATTACAACCCGAAGATGCTCAGCTCGACTTACAGCTCGGCGCTCAGCAAGGCCGGCCAAGGCCGCTTTTATCGGTGGCCCAAGGAACCGACGGTCTCGAAGGATTTCAACGGCTGCGTCCAGTTGATGAAGAACTACGTCAGGGCCAGAATGAAGGTGCTCGATAGCCTTTCGATTGACCCGTCCATCCCATCCCAGCCGACCTTGAGTTATCTTGGCCCCACCAACTATCCGTTGAATGCGCTCAGCTTTCGCTGCTCCAGCTATGCTGGCGCCAACCCGTTCGCCTCGATGTGGTGGCGCATCGCCGAAGTGACCGATGCGCAGGCCCCAGCCTACGACCCCGCCGCCCCGCATCATTATGAGATCAACGCCACGTGGGAAAGCGGGCAGTTGGACGCGTTCAACAGCGATTTCACCTTCCCCGCCGCCGCGCTCAAGGTTGGCCATGCTTATCGCGTGCGCGTGCGTATGGGTGATGCAACAGGGCGTCGCAGTCATTGGTCGCTCCCGATTCAGTTTGTTGCGGGCCTGCCCGACAACGCGGAAACTCTGGCGCAAAACCTCCAATTGAGTGAGTTGATGTATGACCCGCCGGGCGGCAGCGATGACGAGTACATCGAGTTGCATAACGCCAGCGACAGTCTCACGCTCGACCTCGATGGCGCGAAGTTCACGGCGGGCGTGGATTTCGCATTTCCAGCCGGCACAACGATTGCGCCGGGCGGCTACCTGCTCGTGGTCAAGAGCACCGACCTGGATGGCTTTCGGTCTCGTTATGGATTGTCCAACTCCGTCCCGCTGATTGGCCCTTATTCCGGCAACCTTGCCAATGAGGGCGAGCAACTCACACTCAAGGCCGGCGCCAATGGGCTGGAGATCTTCGACTTCCAGTTCGGAACGGGCCGAGGCTGGCCTCTCGCCGCCCATGGCGCGGGGCATTCGCTCGTGCCACTCGAATCGGCGCGGGCCGGCCAGGCCACCGGCGCGCTGGATTACCCTGGCAACTGGCGGGCCAGCGCGTTTATCGGCGGGTCGCCGGGCGCGGCGGACCCCCCTGCCCCGCTGGCGACCGTCGTGCTGAACGAACTTGCCGCCAATACGGCCTATGCCGACCCGCTTCATCCCGAATATGATTCGGACGATTGGATCGAGCTGGTGAACACGAGCGGCGCCAACTGCAACCTCAAGAATTGGTTCTTGAGCGACGACCCGGCGGACCTCCGCAAGTGGGCCATCCCGGAGATCACTTTGCCCCCGCATTCCCGCATTACTTTCGACGAGGTCACCGGTTTTCACGACCCTCTCACGACTGGATTCGGCCTGAGCAAGGAAGGCGAGCAGGTGCTTCTCTCGTTTCTCGCTGGCACCGGCCAGGACCGGGTTGTCGATGCGGTTCAGTTCAAGGCCCAGGAGGCCGGACTTACTCTGGGCCGATACCCGGAGGGCACCGGGTTTTGGTTCGCTATGCCGCCGACGCGCGACGCGGCCAATGCGCCGGGCCTCACAGGCGTCGTCATCAGCGAGGTGATGTATCATCCGCCGGCCGACGCGACCAACTCTGACTCCACCGCGCAGAATGAGTACATCGAATTGTATAATCCGACGCCGGCGGAGATCAGCTTGGAGGAGACTTCGGGGCCATGGCGCCTGGCCGGAGGAGTGGGATTTGACTTCCCCACGAACACCACGATTCCCAGCGGCGGCGTTGTGCTGGTGGTGAACTTCGACCCGTTGGACACCGCCGCGTTGAGCGGTTTTCGCGCCTTCTACGGTCTCACCAACTTGGCCGCCCCTCTGTTTGGGCCCTACTCCGGCAAGCTCGGCAATCGGAGCGACCGCGTTGCGCTGGAGAAACCGCTCTTCGGCGGCCAGCCCGGCGAT
>JBJKSV010000762.1:0-2969 GCA_046703605.1 Limisphaerales bacterium | reverse complement strand
ACTCCGGCGGCATGTACGACATTTATAGTGTCGTGCAGGGCGTGGACAAGTTTTTGCCTGTCGATGTCTATGTGCCCGGCTGTCCACCGCGCCCAGACGCGTTTCTCCAGGGAGTTTTGCTCTTGCGAGAAGCAGTAGGGAAAGAAAGGCGTCCGCTGAGCTGGGTGATCGGGCCTCAAGGGGTGGTTCGTCCTGCTGCGCCTTCGTTGCGGGATGAGCGGCGGCCCCAACGCCAAATAGCGACCACCCTGCGCACACCCGATGAAACCTGATGGTGAGCACCGATCCCGACATTGACCATTAAATGGAGAGCCTTTTCGCCAACGCCGGCCTGTTTCCGCAGGCGACTCGCGACGCTATCCCCACGCTTTGGGTGGACGCGGACCATGTCAAAGACGTTCTCTCTTACCTCAAGTCGCAAATCCAGAGGCCCTACTCCATGCTTTATGACTGTTGGGCGGTGGACGAGCGGCTCCGGACCCACCGCGACGGCCAGCCACCGTCCGACTTCACGGTGGTCTATCATCTGCTTTCATACGAACGTAACGCAGACGTGCGCCTCAAAGTCGCCCTTCAGGGCGACACTCCCTCGCTGCCATCGATTACTCCGCTTTGGCCTTCCGCCAATTGGTATGAGCGGGAGATTTGGGATATGCTCGGCATCGGCATCGAGGGCCATCCGAATCTGCGCCGAATCTTGCTGCCGCCAACCTGGCAAGGCCATCCATTGCGAAAAGAGCATCCCGCTCGCGCCACGGAGATGGGGCCTTTCGAGTTGCCGATGGCCAAAGAGGAGCAGGAGCTGGAGGCCCTCCAGTTCCGGCCCGAGGAATGGGGACTCAGCCGCCAGGGCCCCGAGAGCGAGTTCATGTTCCTGAATGTCGGCCCGCAGCATCCGGGAACGCACGGGGTCCTTCGCGTGATTCTTCAGCTCGACGGCGAGGAGATTATCGATGCGGTGCCGGATATTGGTTACCATCATCGTGGAGCGGAAAAGATGGGAGAGCGCCAGTCCTGGCACACTTACATTCCCTATACGGATCGCATCGATTACCTGGCCGGCGTCATCAACAACCTGGCCTACCTGCTCTCGGTCGAATGTTTGGCGGGCATCGAGGTGCCGGCCCGGGCGAAGGTTATCCGGATAATGCTTTGCGAACTGTTCCGCATCATCAGCCACCTGGTTTGGTACGGCACCTTTGCGGCGGATGTAGGCGCCCTCTCGCCGGTGTTCTACATGTTCACGGACCGCGAGCGGGCGCTGGAAATCATCGAGGCCATCTGCGGAGGCCGGATGCATCCCAACTGGTTCCGCATCGGCGGCGTGGCGCAGGACCTGCCCAACGGTTGGGACAAGATGGTGCGCGCATTCCTCGATTACATGCCCTCCCGGCTCCGCGAATACGAAAGGATGGTCATGCGGAATCGCATCTTCAAGGCGCGCACCAAGGGCGTGGGCGCATACTCACTGGATGAGGCGATTGAATGGGGTGCCACCGGCCCCGGATTGCGAGCGTGCGGCCTGGAATGGGATTTCCGGAAAAAACGCCCTTACTCCGGCTACGACCAGTTCGAGTTCGATATCCCAATCGCCCACAATGGAGATTGCTATGACCGGGCCGTGGTGCGGGTGGCTGAAATGTGGCAGAGTCTGCGCCTCATCGAGCAATGCCTCAAGAATATGCCCCCCGGCCCCTACAAAACCTCGCACCCGCTGACCACGCCGCCGCTCAAGGAATTCACCATGCACGACATTGAAACCTTGATCACTCACTTTCTGGGTGTGAGCTGGGGGCCGGTGATTCCCCCCGGCGAGGCTTGCATCGGCATTGAGGCGCCCAAAGGCAACAACAGCTATTATCTTATCAGCGATGGCAACACCGTGTCTTATCGCACCCGGATACGCACCCCGTCTTTTCCCCATTTGCAGATGATTCCGTTGCTTAGCCGAGGTGCCATGATTCCCGATCTGCTGGCCAACCTTGGCAGCATCGATTTTGTTCTGGCCGATGTGGATCGTTGATGCCGCAGGCCTAACCCGAGTATTCCAATGCCACGAGGAAAACCGCAACAGTCTGTAGGTAGGGCGCGCAGTCCTCTGCGCGCCGCCATCCGTGCCATCGACAGCATTCCGCGGTATTGCGGCGCGCAGAGGACCGCGCGCCCTACCCGCGTGTGGAAGATTCGGGGTCATAAGCGAGGTATGAAAGCATGTTGAGCGAGGAAGAGAGAAGAGAGATTGAGGCTGAACTGCCGCGTTACGAGCAGAAGCGGGCGGTCTGTATCGAGGCCCTCAAGGCCGTGCAGCGCCGTCGCGGCTGGGTGTCGGACGAGGCCCTGGGAGAGGTGGCGGCATTCCTGGAGATGACGCCCGATGAATTGGATGATGTGGCCACATTCTACAATATGATTTTCCGGCGGCCGGTTGGACGCCACGTCATCCTGCTCTGCGACAGCATCAGTTGCTGGGTCATGGGCTACGGCCAGTTACTCGAAGCGATCAGTCAACGGCTGGGAATCCGATTGGGCCAAACTACTGCCGACAGCCGGTTCACGCTTCTGCCTATGGCCTGCTTAGGAACATGCGACCACGCGCCCGCGCTGATGGTGGATGGGGATCTATACCGGGACGTCGAGCCGCAGAAGATTGATGACATCCTCCAGAAGTACCTCTGAGAGAACCATGAATTTGGAACGTCCATTGACCCAGGATATTAAAGCAGACGGGAGCATGCTCGGACTTGAGGAATATGAGCGGTTGGGCGGCTACCAGGCCCTGCGCAAGGCCCTGGCTCAGATGAGCCCCAAGGAGGTGACGGACACCGTAACCAAGTCTAACCTGCGGGGCCGGGGCGGGGCGGGATTTGACACGGGAATGAAATGGAGCTTTGTGCCAATGGGAGCGAACGCCCCGCATCCCAAGTATCTTGTGACCAACGCCGATGAGATGGAGCCTGGCACCTTCAAAG
>JBJKSV010000761.1:0-3230 GCA_046703605.1 Limisphaerales bacterium | reverse complement strand
TTGAGATTTGAGATTTGAGATGTGCGGATTGGGATTTGCGGTTTGAGGTTTCAGATTTTAAATTTTGCATTCTGGATTTCAAATCTGAGATTTGAGATCTCAGATTTGAGATTTCAGAAGGGGGCGGCGTCCGCTTCTCTGCGAACGGAGGTTTAATCCCCGGCGCTCCTTCTGGCCCGGCGCCCGTCCGACCGAAGCCGGTCATGATTTCGTCGGCGATCAACTGCGCGCCGTATCCGCGGGCGATTTGGGCGGCGTGCCGGAGCCAGCCTGCCGGCTGCGGGATCATGCCGGCGGCGCCTTGGATAAGGGGTTCGAAGACAAAGGCGGAATAGGGCGCGCCCTTCTTGGCCTGGCGGGAGAACTTGCGTTCGAGTTGGCCGAGGCATTCCCAATTGCACCGCCGGTATTGGCGGGCATCGGCGCGTTCCGGTTTGGCGCGGTTGAAGGGGCAGCGATAGCAGTAAGGGGCCATGACGGTGTCGGTCTTGAAAAGCAGGCCGGAATAGGCCTGATGGAACAGGTCGATATGGCCCAAGGAAACGGCCCCGACGGTGTCGCCATGATAAGCGCCCTCCAGGGAGAGGAACCTGGGGCGTCTCCCGGGAAGGGTACGGCGGGTCGATTCGTAAGAGAGCTTCAGGGCCACCTCCATTGCGGTGGAGCCGTCGTCGCTGAAGAAGACTTTGGTGAGGGGCGGGTTGGCCACCTGGATAAGCTGCTCGGCCAGCAGACTGGCGGGTTCGTTGGCAAATCCGAGGGCGGAGCTGTGGGCGATCTTGCCCAACTGGCGGCGAATGGCGGCGTTGATGCGGGGATGATTGTGGCCGTGGAGGTTGGTCCAGATCGAGGAATTGGCGTCGAGGTATTCCTTGCCGTGAATGTCGCGGAGGACGGCGCCTTTGGCCTCGGCGATGAGGATGGGCTCGAGTTTGAGCCAATCGCGCATTTGAGTGAAGGGATGCCAGACGTATTGGTGATCAAGTGTAGCGAGAGGATGCATTTGGAGAATTATGGATTTGCGACTTGCGATTGTGCAGCCGGGATCTCAGGCCCTCATTTCAGGGGGAATGGCAATCTGCTCCAGCTTGTGAATTGATTTCCGCAGATCGACTTATTAGCAACAGGTTGTTCAGAGTCAAAGAAGGCCGGACAATTCAAAGTTCAGCGCCCTTAAGGCGGAAAGCGCATGGGCGATGTCCAGGCGAGTATGGGCGGCGGTAAGCGTCAGGCGGAGGCGGGCCGCGCCCCGGGCCACGGTTGGGTAGCGGATGGCCGGGATGAAGATTGCGGAGTCGCGCAGGGCATTGGCGGCGTGAACGGCTTTGGCTTCGTCGCCCACGAGGATAGGGAGAATGGCGCTTCGGCGCTTTCCGGCGCCTGCGGGAAGGCTGGAGGAGAGGTCTTCAACGCGCTCCCAAAGCAGGTCGCGGCGGCGCTCGCCTGCGTCCGATTGGACGAAGCGGACGGCGGCGGCTGCCGCAGCGGCAGAGGCGGGGACGGGCGCGGTGGAGAAGATGAAACTGCGGGCGCGATTGACCAGGTAATCGATTAGAATGCGCGAGCCGCTGATGAAGCCGCCGGACGCCCCCAGCGCCTTGCCCAAGGTGCCCATCTGCACGTCGATGCGGTCGCTGACCCCCAGTTCTTCGGCCAAGCCGCGGCGGTTGGCGCCGTAAAGGCCGGTGGCATGGGCTTCATCGACCATCAGCCAGGCGCCGTAACGCTCTTTGAGTTCAACAATCTCCCGCAAAGGCGCGGCATCGCCGTCCATGCTGAACACGCTCTCGGTGACGATCAGCGCACGATGGGGCGGGGCCTGGTCTTTGGGACTTGGGGGGTGAATTTTCGGAGCGGCCCATCTGAGGATGGTTTCGAGCTGGTTGAGGTCGTTGTGGCGGAAGACGCGGAGTTTGGCGCCGCTGAGCCGGGCGCCATCGACGAGGCTGGCATGGACGAGCCGGTCGAGAATGACAATGTCGTTTTTGCCAAGGAGTGCCGAGAGGGTGCCAACGCCGGTGGCGTAGCCGGTAGAAAAGGTGAGTGCCGCCTCGGTTCCCTCGAATTGGGCAATGACCTCCTCCAATTCATGGCAAGGGGCCAGTGAGCCGCATATCAGCCGGGAGGCCCCCGCGCCAGCACCGTAACGTTGGAGAGCGGCAACAGCGGCCTGTTTCAGGGCGGGGTCGTTGGCCAGGCCAAGATAATCGTTTGAGGAAAAGTTGAGAAACACCCGGCCACCAACGACGATGCGGGGCGATTGGGCTGAATCGATTCGGCGCAGCTCCCGGTTGAGGCCCTGGGCGCGAAGGAGGGCGAGACGGGAGGATAGTTCGTGGTCGAAAGCGGTCATGGTTGCGAGCCGGCGCTCCGACGACATGTTCTTACCAGCGGCAATCGAGAATTGAGAATTACGAATTGTGAATTGTGAATTGAGACTCGCCTCACAGGAACCTCGGGAGAACGGCTTGGATTCGAACTCGCGGTCGAGGCGAATCTGCTTAACCACAATCGCTCTGAGAATGCTTCCGGTCTCATACTAGCCTCTGCGTTGGCATCAATTTGCAATTTTCAATTCTTAATTCCCAATTCTCAATTCATAGTCTGACGCAGCCAGTCCGAAACTCGAACCTTACCAACTTGCCTTCGAGGGTCGAGCATTCTAGCGAGGGCCAATCTCAGACCATTTCTGCCCATCGGACGCGCTCGGCGGAACGGCCCAGCGGCCGCGGATCATGCTGGCGGAGACCGGGCCGCGGTGATGAACGGCCGCCTCCATCAGGTCGTCTCGGCGCCCCTGGAAGGGGATGGCGATGAGATCGGCGAAGGAGCGTGGAGAGAGCTCTCCCGCCCGGCCTTTGAGGCCCAGGGCACGGGCGCCGTTGAGTGTGGCCATCTCGATGATGCGCGCGGGAGAAAGCCAGGGCTGTCGCTGGGCCATGAGCCGCATTTCTTCAAAGAGGCTCAGCTCGACGCTTTGGCGGCGGGGTTTCAGCACCGTCGCCAGGCTGTCGGTGCCGAGACAGACATTGATCCCTGCCTTCAGCAAAGGTTCCAGAGGAAAAGGGCCATGGCGAAAATAGAAATGGCTGCGGGGGCAGTGGGCCACGCTAACGCCGCGTTTTGCCAGAAGAATGACATCTTCTTCGCCGAGATAATTGGCATGGATAGCTAGCAGGTTCTGGCCCAACAACCCGCAATGCACCAGGTGCTGGACGGGGGAGCGCAGG
>JBJKSV010000760.1:0-5230 GCA_046703605.1 Limisphaerales bacterium | reverse complement strand
TAAGTATCCAGTTCACGCCGCATTTGATCCCGGTCAATCGCGGCATCCTTACAACCCTCTATTTTGAGCCGGCGCGGCCCGTCACTGGCACAAGCGGCTATGATGACCTCGCCGCGAGCATCTCCGCCTGCTACGGCACCGCCTATCAACAGGAGCCTTTCGTACGGCTGCTTGAGAACAAGGCGCTGCCGGACACAAAGCATGTCGTTGGCACCAACGTCCTCGAACTGGCCTGGCGTCTGGACCCGCGCACCGGGCGGTTGATCGTCATGAGCGCCGAGGATAACCTCATCAAGGGCGCCAGCGGCCAGGCCGTCCAGAGCATGAACATCGCCTGCGGCTACCCCGAGACCGCGGGGTTGCTCTGAGGCCAAAGGGGGGTGTGCGTCGAAACGCACAGGGGTGTGCCCTCAAACGCACAGTTGTCAGAATCCAGTTTCCTAGTATGAAGGAGCAGGCAGGCATTAGTTTGGTTATGTCTGTCTGCGAAGTCGGGGCTGGAGGGCGAATTAACACGCCGGGCAACTGGGAACAACTGGCACCTCCAGCCCTTCGCTCCTCAAGGAGAGCCATCGCGCGAGCAAGCGGAGCCTTGGCACCTTACCCTCCACTTTATCGGCAACTTTTTCCAAGCCCCGCACTTCCGAAGAGCCGCCGATAAGGCGCTCCGATTCGTGCTCGATCTTCGGCTTGCCCCGCAGCAGTCGTCGGCATAGATTGGTAGCGAGATGTTTGATTCCATTCGTTCCGAATTAACTACCGCCGCGGACAAACTGAACCACCTGCGGAGGTTTCTTTGACGTACCGAGCGCTCAAAAGCGGCTCGCTGAGGTCGATGCCCTGATGGCGGCGGACGGTTTCTGGAATAATAAGGATCAAGCTCAAAAGCTCATTGAGGAAGCCGGCGTCCTTCGTGGTCGAACTGAACCACTTCTTAAGGCGCAGAAGGAGCTGGAAGACTTTCACGTCATGCTCGAGTTGGGGGAGGCCGAACCCGCGGCGGGACAGGCCAAAGTCGAGCAGGAGCTGGAAAACGATGTTTCGCGTTTTGTCAAGGATCTCGACGCCCTGGAACTGAAGGTCTTTCTGAGCGGGCCTCACGATTCGAGCAACTGCATCATGAGCATCAACGCCGGCGCCGGCGGTACTGAATCGTGCGACTGGGCCAACATGCTGCTGCGGATGTATCAGCGCTGGGCGGAGTCGAGGGGCTGGGAGGTCGATATCGAGGATGTGCTGCCGGGAGAAACCGCCGGGATCAAGAGCGCCACGCTCCTGCTCCGCGGCGAAAATGCCTACGGCTTCTCCAAGGCCGAGCGCGGGGTTCATCGGCTGGTGCGCATCTCCCCGTTTGACTCAAACAAGCGCCGGCACACCAGCTTTGCCAGCGTCGATGCCATCGCCGAAATCGAAGAGACCTCATCGGACATCACCATTCCGCCCAGCGAACTGAAGGTGGACACTTACCGTTCGGGGGGCAAGGGCGGCCAGAACGTCAACAAAGTCGAGACCGCAGTCCGAATCACGCACATCCCGACCGGTATCATCGCCGCCTCGCAGAGCCAGCGTTCCCAGCACCAGAACCGCGCTACCGCCATGAGGCTGCTCATCTCCAAAATCTATGCTCAGCGCCTTGACCAGCAGAAGGTGGAATTGGAGCGGTTTTATGGCGAAAAGGGCAGCATTTCCTGGGGCAACCAGATTCGCAGCTATGTCTTTCAACCCTATCGGATGGTCAAGGACCTGCGAACCGGCATTGAGACCAGCAACACGCAAGCGGTGATGGATGGCGGCCTGGACATGTTCGTCAATGGCTGGCTGCGCGCGGGTTCCCCAACCAAGCGGATGCAGGGTATCAAGGACGACGAGGAGTGACCATTCTCCAGACCATCGTCGAGGAAAAGAAACGCGAGGTCGCGCGTTTGCCGCAGCGCGCCATTTCAACTGCCGCTCTCCGAGCCGCCAAGCAGGCGCCGGGGGCGGCACGGGATTTCCTCGCCGCCTTGCGGCGTCCCAAGAGCGGTGAGGTGGCACTCATCGCCGAAGTGAAAAAGGCCTCGCCCTCGGCCGGGATTATCCGGCCGGATTTCGATCCGGTCCGCATCGCGCGAGAGTACGAGGCGGCGGGAGCAACTTGCCTCTCGGTTCTTACCGACGAGAAGTTCTTCCAAGGGTCGTTAAGCTATCTGCGGCAAATCCGGGAGGCGGTCAGCCTGCCTTTGTTGCGGAAGGATTTCGTCATCGACGAACGCCAACTCCTTGAGGCGGTCGAGTGGGGAGCGGACGCTATCCTGCTGATTGTGGCGATTTTGGACGAAGAGCGCCTATCAGCCCTCCATGCCCTTGCCCGGGGTGGCGGTTTGGCGGCGCTGGTCGAGGTGCATAATGAGGATGAATTGGAGCGCGCCTTGGGCATTGGCGCCGAGCTGATAGGGGTGAACAATCGCGACCTGAGGACGTTTAAGGTCGATCTCGCGACCACGGAACAATTGGCGCAACGGCTCCATTCCACCCCGAGCGCCAGCGCTCCCTCCGGCTCCGCTTCGGCTCCGCTTTTAGTGGCTGAGAGCGGCATTCACACCCGCAAAGACGTGGAGCGTTTGGCGGCGTGTGGGGTTAACGCCATCCTCGTCGGCGAATCCCTTATGAGGCAGGATGACGTGGGCGCCAAAGCGCGGGAACTGCTGGGAATCGGCTGAGAGGCGGTCAATCAAGCAGCGACCAAATCAGGTTCGCCACGGCGGAAATGCCCCGGTGGCGCTCGCCATAATCGAACGTGTCCGGAAAGGCCGGAGTGGGGCTGAGTTGGGAGGCGCGGGCAGCACTCAGTTCCCGGCGCTCCCGCTCCAGTTCGGCGATTTCCTGCTCGCGCGCCTGTTCCAGGCCACCGCCTCGGATAAACTCGACGATTCGCCTCAGTTCGTCCTTGTCGAACCAGGTCCCGTGCGTTTTGCAGACATCGACCACCACGTGGGAACAATGGGCGAAATTGACGCGGTTCATGAGCTTCTTGCAGACGGGGCAGGGGAGATAGCGGATCTTTTCTTCAAGCGGAGCTGAATCGGAGTCGGGCAGGTGTTGGGCGCTGCCGAGCACCGCCGCCTGGCTCTCGCGGTCGGCCTGAATCCGCTCCAGCGAGGCGGTATCCACCCACGTGCCCTCGCATCGGGGGCACTCCAGCAAGCTCGTCTTGCCGAGTTGCACCGCCTTCATCTCCACTCCGCAGCGCGGACACTTCTCCTTTGCCGCCCCGATCTCCTCCCGCTGCACTCGCGCCCCACAATGAGGGCAGAACTTCGCCCCCTCGAAGATCATTCCGAAACAAGAAGGACAAGCCACCGTCGCCAGCCTTGCGCCGCAATGCTCGCAGTGGGTGGCGTTGCTCGACACCACAGCGCCGCACATGGGGCAATTCAATGTTCCTGCGTCTCGTTCCGCTGCCATAATTTATGTCTGCAATATTTAACCGTAGCTGTTCAGGTCAGGCGGCCTGAACCGTGCGCGCACTTGCGCTCAATTTAAGGCCCAATGCGGAGCCGATAAAACTGTTTCGGCGCCGATGAGACCGGAGCGGTGATGTGAACGGCTGTACCCGGGCTGTTCGTCGTGAACGCCGTGGTCCAGGAACCGGGCGTCAGGTCCGGGCTGGATTCCAGAATGAGTGTTTGGCCAGCGGAGGCAGTGGCATTAAAACTGAAGGCATTCCCGGCAAAGACCGGTTGGGAAATCACCGGTTGAACAGCGGTGCCGCCGCTGGAGGTAACCAGGCCCAAATCAGTCGCGGTCGCTCGGAAGCCAAAGGCGGCAATGGTGCCATTGGTGTGGCCTGTCCATCGATAGAAACCCACCGTCAGGTCATAAGAGGAACTGGCTTGGAATGTCCCGGCGGGAATCGTTACGGACGTGGCCGTGCCCTTGAGGACGTTGGTGTCGCCCACGCCGCCGGTGAAAAAGACCTGGCCGGCATTACCGGAGGCCTCTACGGAGATGAAATCCTTGGTCGTGGCGCCCACAAAGGGGTCCCAGGTCAGCACGAACGGCTGTGAAGGAGTTACTGCCTGGACGGCGCTCCAGTTGGTGACGTGCGGCGCATTCGGCTGATCCGTGGTGGCGGGAAGCGTGGCGGTCGTCTGCTGGTTTTGCGGCGTGGCGGTGACCTGAAAGGCATAGTCTCCCGCAGGATAGGTGGCGTTGAATGTAGTCAGGTTGGAACTAAAGTCATAGAAAAAGTAATCCTCGCTCCTGACTGGGTTTTGAGAGAGTTGCTCTACAACGCTTGTCGGCAAGGTGACCGAAACAGCCGTGGCAACCACATTCGAGGCGAGGACAGTGGAGGCGAGAAAGCCGTAGGGCGCGTTGGTGTCCAGCGTCGGCGCGGCGCTTGAATCCTGGTGGTAGGTGTGAACGACCCCCGCGGTGCAGGTGGTAATCCGGTTTGTTCCGGAGCCGGTATTGCCGCCTCCCGAGCCTGCGGTGAAAGTACCGTAGCCGGACAGGGGATTACTGAGGGTGTCGCCCGACTGACTTTGCGCTTCCACCACATAAGTCACCGCTGTATTGGCGGGCCAGGACTGGACCGGTGTGCAGCTCAAGACCGTCAAGCCGGCATTCCAGGAGGAGGTGACTTGCGGAGGGTTCATGGGATTGGAAATGACAATGAATTGAGCGGTCGTGGCATTCGTGTCCATCGCCTCGTTGAAGGTGAAGACCACCGGCGCGGTGGTACTGCTGGGTTTGGTGACCGAGACAGTCAGTTGGGCGCGGGCTTGGAACGTCAGAGCCATCAGGCCGGCCAGAGCCGCATATCGGGTCAGTTTTCGAAGTGCCAGGTTCATAGTTTTTTTGTTCGGGACCGTAGTGAAACTCTTGATTTGAGTGTTTGACTGTGCGAGAACCGCACCCCTTCCATTCCACTTTCAACCGTTTCCATTGGACTTGAAGCCAGCGCCTCGGCGCGCCGGGCCAACTCGGGCGCCAACGCGTCCAAACAAGCCGCCTTGCGGATGGGACGGTGTGATTCTCGACATTCGGCCAAAATGGCACCACAGAAACCCGAAGGCGTCAAGCCTGTTTCGGACAGAATTGACGTGGCGGGCGCCTTGAGGTAAATGAGTTTCCGTCAGCCCGCATGCACGAAAACTGGCATGCGATTTTGCCCGATGGCAAACGCGAACCTATGAATGTTACAACCTTTTCGTTTCCGACGACGGTCCTCTTTGGAGCGGGGGCC
>JBJKSV010000759.1:0-3246 GCA_046703605.1 Limisphaerales bacterium | reverse complement strand
ATTTGCTCCAGCGGATGGAATCGTTTCGCGGCCTCGCTATCCTGGCGACGAATCTCAAGTCCGCGCTCGACCCGGCATTTTTGCGGCGGTTGCGCTTCATCGTGAGTTTTCATTTTCCAACGGCCGCGGATCGCCGCCGGCTTTGGAGCAAGGCCTTTTTGCAGCACGAGACCGGGAAGGGTTTGGCCGTGCCGCCGCTCGGCCAGTTGGATTACAACCGGCTCGGGGCATTGAACCTGACCGGCGGCCACATCCATAACGTGGCACTCAACGCGGCGTTTCTGGCGGCGCAGGCCGGCAGTGCCATCACGATGCCGTTAATTCTCGACGCCGCGCGCGCTGAATTCCGCAAGATGGACCGTCCGATCAACGAGACCGAATTCAAATGGAGCGAGCCGTACGCCGGGTCTGCTCCTGGCGCGCCGCCGAAGAACGGCAGGCACGTAACCGCATGAATATCAAACTGCACATCGAAGAAATGGTGCTCGACGGCCTGCCGGTGTGCGGCCCCGAGGCGCCGAACGTGCAGGCGGCATTCCAAGCGGAATTAGCGCGCTTGCTGGCGGCGGGATTTGTCGCGCCCCAAACATCCTCTGTCCTGGGCAGTCTGGCTGGCGGCGAAATTGGCATTTCCCCGGGCATCACCGCGCACGAACTCGGCGGCGAAATCGGGCGAAGCGTTTTCAAGACCGTAGCCTCGCCAGGATTCGAAAGGAATGCCGGAGCACAAAACAACACGAAAGGAAAATAACAATATGCCAACATCAAAAGTCAACGCCTGGTATGGGTGGGTGCCCGACCGGCCCGATCATCGCGACCTGCTCTACGCTGCCATTGCCAAGGCGCCGAAAAGGCTGCCGGCAAAGGTGGATTTGAGCGATGGTTGTTCGCCCGTGGAAGACCAGGGGCAGCTCGGCAGTTGCACAGCCAACGCGCTGGTGGGCAACCTGGAGTTCCTCGAAATCAAGGCCGGCCGTCCGGCCACGGACTTGAGCCGCCTGTTCATTTATTACAACGAACGCGCTATGGAAGGGACAGTCAATTCCGACTCCGGTGCGATGATCCGCGACGGCGTTAAGTCGCTCGTCAAACTCGGGGTCTGCGGTGAGAAGCTGTGGCCCTACAAGATAGCGCAGTTTACCAAGAAACCCTCGGCCTCGTGTTACAAGCAAGCCGCCACTCACGAAGTCACGTCCTATCACCGCATCCTCGGCCTGCAGCAGATGAAACAATGCCTGGCGGAGGGTTATCCATTTGTCTTCGGGTTCTCGGTTTACGAATCGTTCGAATCCGCGGAAGTGGCCAAGACTGGCACACTGGATTTGCCCGCTCCTGGTGAGAAACAACTGGGCGGCCACGCGGTGTGCGGCGTCGGCTACGACAATGCGGCCAACCGCATGTTAGTCCGCAATTCCTGGGGCACGGACTGGGGCATGAAAGGCTACTTCACCATGCCCTACGATTACATCTCGAACAACAATCTCGCCGACGACTTTTGGACGCTTCGCGCGTTTGAGAACGAATTGGCATCAAAAAAGCGCAAAGCCTTTCGAAACATGCAACACGCGGCGACAGCAACGAAGCGCGCGCCCATAGCGACGAGTGCCATCTCCCCCTCGCATTTGTCGGTGCGCGGCGCGCGATTGCTGCAGCGCAAATGCGCCTGCGGCGGGACGCCCGGTCTGATGGGTGAGTGCGAAGAGTGCCGGAAGACAAGAGTGCAGCGCAAAGCAATAGGATCCCA
The DNA here is from genome assembly GCA_046703605.1 of Limisphaerales bacterium. Taxonomy (GTDB): domain Bacteria; phylum Verrucomicrobiota; class Verrucomicrobiia; order Limisphaerales; family UBA8199; genus JAJYHY01. The sequence continues at coordinate 1,502 of JBJKSV010000759.1, read as the reverse complement.
AGGCCGGTCTCAACCTTGGAGTTTCGATTCTCAACCATCGGAGGTTCCTCACGTCGTTCACGAAGTGTTGCGCTCCCCTGGACAGCCATTGGAGAAATCGGTGCGAGCCTTTATGGAGCCGCGCTTCGGCCATGATTTTAGCCAGGTGCGGGTGCATACCGGCCCGAAGGCGGCCGAATCTGCGCGAGCGGTGAATGCGCTCGCCTACACCGTCGGGCGCGACGTGGTCTTCGGCACCGGCCAGTACGCGCCGAGCGTCGAGCAGGGGCGAACGCTCTTGGCACACGAGTTGGCGCACGTGTTGCAACAAGGAACAGAGGTGGAGACAGTACCTGTAACTGCTTCGCACGCCGGGTCGCCAGCCGAAGTGGAGGCTTCTGCGATTGGAAAGCGGGTCGGCGGCGGACAGCCGATTGATGCTGTCAGGCAGACGGGAGAGCCGGTCGTGGTCGCACGAACCGCCGAGCCTGACACCATGACCAATCAGCACCCGCGGCCGCTCCAGTTCGACATTTTGGGTGCCGAGATGTCGGTTCAGGATCCGGTGGCGCGGGCCGCTGCGATCGCGATGGGCGCGGATATGCGGGTCACGTCGCTCGACGACATGATCGGCAAGCTCGTGGCGAGGGCTGGACCAAACACTGGCGCATGTGTGCAGCATATTGGCATCTGGGAACATGGCAAACCCGGCGTTCAGGTGGTCGCGGGCGAAAAGCCGATTTGTGTTCGCGAACCGGGTGCTGCGGCTACGCAAGATTGCGGGGCCGGGTACCGGCCGGTGCGGCTCTTCCCGCGCTCTGGACTTGACCTCGAATGGCTTTTGAGCCCGGGTAATCAGGCTGCGCTGTCGCGACTACGAGGCGTCTTCTGCTGTGGCGCGACCATGGATTGGCTGGGATGCAGCACCGCCGGTGTCGAAGCATCTGGTGGCCTGCGCAGCCGTGCCGAGCAGAGCGGGTTTGGTCGAGAGGGGGGGGAGGCCCAGGAGGCTGCGGTCCGCTTTGGAGAATATGGATACCGCTACCAGAGCATTGAGGATGCTTTGGCCCACGGGGCCAGCGCCGCAGGCGCGGTGTTCGGGCTGGAGACAATTCAGGCTTGGGCTGACGCAACCTGTGCCACCATCACCGCTTCGAACGATTTCACATTCTTCGATCCTGCCCAACCCCGTCAACTCCATCGCGTCGGTTACGGGGGGAGTCAGACCGCAACGCCTCCCGCTGGTCCGGGCCACTGCGCCTGTAACTCAGCGACCGGGCGCGTCCATGGGGCTTGGAGCGTTGCTGAGGAGAAAGAGGCAATTCGTGGCCGCGAGCAGGCAATACTGGGGGGCGATTATCTTTGGCACGTGCATCTGAGGCTGTTCCGAGAACTTTTGAGGCTGGGGAATAGAAGCCAACTCGAGGAGGCGCTGCAACGCTTGATCGAGGATGTGGCACCGCGTCTCTCCATAGCGTCCGGCCTGCCGCCCGCAGCAGTGCAGCCCTGGCTCATGCCCGGCA
>JBJKSV010000758.1:0-8727 GCA_046703605.1 Limisphaerales bacterium | reverse complement strand
AAACAGAACAAAGGCTAAAGGCTGAAGGCTAAAGGCTGAAAACAGAAAGCAGAAAACAGAATGGGAATGCGGATGCGGGTTGCTTTAACGGAGGCTATTCACCGACACCCAAAAACTGGGCGTAGCGGCATTTCCCATTAGGCATTGAGCATTGACCATTAGTCATTGAGGCCGCCGCTGGCCGGATCAGAATGCTTTGGGCGCCGATTGGATTTGGCGGTGGAGATCGATTTGCCAAGTATCCGTATGAGTTCCTGGCTTTCTTCGTGCGGGGGGGCGATCTTTCTCGCTCCAAGCAACCCAGCAATGACGATGAACCGAAGCCAACCTCGGGTTTCCTTCAACTCCTTAAGCGCTATACCCAGCTTATGGACGAAGTCACGCCGACTCTCGGCAGCGCAGCTTTCGTCATAACTCGGTGGCGAAGCCGTTCCGCAACGGACCAGTTGTCCAGCCACATGGCGGCCTAACCGCGTGTCCGGCAGCGCATCGACCACCTTCCCCACTCGCGCTGCGAATTTCCACAGCCTCTCTGACAGCTCTTCTGGCGTCATGCTTGGCTCAATGTCTAATGCGCAATGCGGAATGAATCGCAGCTAGCTGGAGCCTGTCCACAGATACTCAAAAACCGGCCATAGTGGCAGTTTCCATCGGGCATTGGGGCTCCCCGCCCCAATGCGCAATGCTTAATGTCTAATGCCCAATGCCCAATGAGACCGCAGTTTTCTACTCGGTCGGATGTTTCGCCGCGTGTGCAAAAAGGACGAAGGGGTCGGGGGCTTCGGCCCTCGTGGCAAGCCCAGCGGCATTTCCCATTAGGCATTGAGCATTGACCATTAGTCATTGGGGCCGCCGCTGGCCGGATCAGAATGCTTTGGGCGCCGATTGGACTCGGCGGTGGAGATCGATTTTCGGACGGGCCCTACTTCAGTTCGGCAAGAACTTTTCTGGCGTCCTGGGCGAGTTTGGGCTGGAGATTCAGGGCCAGGGCGCGCTGGAGGGCGGCCTTGCCGTCCGCAGACTGGTTGAGGCGGTAATTGGCCATGCCCAAATAGTAATAGGCCTCGCCATCGGTGGTTTGGGTGCGGGTGGTTTGCCTGAGCAGCGCGGAGGCGCGGCTGTAATCGCCCTGGCGATAGGCCAGGACGCCGAGCACCTTGGCCAGCTCCACGTCCTGCGGGAGGGCTTGAAAGGCCTTGGCCGCCAGGGTGTAGGCCTTCTGGTCATCGCCCAGGTGGGTGAAGCAGAGGATAGCCAGGTTCCTGGAGGCTGGGGCAAAGTCCGGGTAGCGAGCCAGGATGCGGTCGTAGAACTGAGCCGCCGTTTTGTAATTGCCCTGGTGCTCCTGGGCCAGGGCCGAAACCATCAGGGCGGGGACGTAGCCCGGCTCGGCGGCGAGGACCTGCTGGGCCTGGGCGGCAGCTTGAGCCGCCAGGGCGGGGTCCTTGGCGGCAGCGGTCAGGGCCAGGAAGCGTTGGGCGTCCTGGGCTTGGGGCAAAGCGGGGCTTGCCTTGGCGGCGAGGGTCATCGCGTCCTCGGCTTGGGTGACGCGCCCCAGGCTGTATCGGGACCAAGCCAGATCGTAAGCGACCTCGGGATCATTGGGCAGTGCGCGGGCGCTCTGCTCGAGGAGGCTGGAGGCCCATTGATAATCGCCCTGCTGAAAGACCAGCCGGCCAAGCAGGTGGGAGACGCGCGCGTCGTTCGGGGCGTTGTTGTGCGCGTCCTTCATAAGCTGGAGGGCCTGCGGCAGGTTGTTCATGCGGTCGGCATAAAGCCGGGCGAGGCCGAGCATGACCTGGAGGTTGTCCGGCGTGCGTTTGAGGGCTGTTTGATAGGTCTGGACGGCCTGGGCGAGGGCGCCGTCGCGCACCTGGATGGCGCCCAGTCGGCTCAAGGCGACGGGGTCGTCCGGAAGTTTTTGCAGCCACTGTTCCAGGTCGGTCCGCGCGGCGGCGCTGGCGGTCTTCGGGTCGATGGCGAGAAAGGCCAGGCGGCGCGAGGCCTCGGCCCGGTCCGGGAAATCACTACTGAGTTGAATCGCTCGCTCGAAAGCCGCGCGGGCAGGGCCTTCCTCGCCCAGCATGTAGTGGGTCATGCCGAGATGGAACTGGATCTCGGGGTCGGCGGGCCGTTTGCTGGCGCTGTCCTGAAGCAATCCCAGCGAGCGGGTGAAGTCACCCTTCAGGTAGAGGGCCCAGCCGAGCGTATCGGCGAAATCCGGGTCGGAGGGCAGCAGCTCGTAAGCCCGCTCGGCCAATTGGTAGCCCTGGTCGAGTTGGCCAAAGCGGGCGTAATCGAGGTAGGCCAGGTTATTGAGGGCGAGGACGAAGTTGGGATTGACTGTGAGCAACCGTTGGTAGGCATCGCGCGCGGCGGAATAATTCTTGGCTTGGTCTTGAATCATCCCCAGGAGCATGAGGGCGGGCACGTCGTTGGACTTGGCCAGGTAACCGTTGAGCCGGTCCACGGCCTGCTGCTGGTCGCCGCAGTCCACGTAGAGCTGGGCGAGCAGGAGGTAGGCGATCCGCGTGTTGGGATTGAGCTGGATGGCCTTCTTGAGAGCGGCCTCGGCCTCCTTCACGTCGGGCTGGGCAGCCGGGACCTGACCGAGCTTGAGCGTGGGCTGGGCCGTGCCAGGGTTCTTGGCCTGTTCCTTGGAAACATAGCTCATGGCCTGCGCGATATGGAGCTTGGCCGAGAGCAGCCACGGTTCGGGGGCTTTGGGGTGGGCGGCCATTGCCTTGGCCACGCGCTCGGCCGCCACCGAATAATGCTTTTCCTGCAGGTCGAGGTCCACCAGTTTCTCAATGGCGGGGAAATAGTCCGGGGCCAGCTCCACCGTTTTGTTGAAGGCCTGCCGGGCCTCGGCCGTTTTGTTTTGCTGGGCCAGGACGATGCCCATCAGGAAAGGAACACTATAGTTCGTGGGAAAGAACGTCATCATCCGCCGATACACGGCCACCGCGGAGTCCGCGTCGTTCCGGGCCAGGTAGGCCCTGGCCAGGCCGAACTGGGCCTGGGGGAGGAGCGGCTGTTTCTTGATGAGCCGCGTGAGCGAGGCAATGGCCGAGGCGGAGTCGCCCTGGCGTGTATTGAGATCGGCCAGCAAGAGGATGGCATCGGGGTAATCGGGGGCGGCGGCAATCGCCTTGTTCAGGCTGGCCACGGCCTTGGTGGTGTCCCTGTTGAGCAGGTGGGCCAGGGCGAGTTGATAGTCCAGGGCGGGATGCTCTCCTGGATAGATGGCGGCGATGCGCTCGAACTGGGTGACGGCGTTGGTTGCCTGGCCCTGGAGCATGGACAGTTGGCCCTCGAGCACCAGGCCGTCGTAGTTGATGGGGTCGTGGGCCAGGAGCCGTTTGAGGAGCTCCGAGCAGTCTTCGGTTTTCCGGTCGGCATAAGCCATTCTTGCCAGGAACAACCAGGCCGGGACGTAATCGGGCGCCTTGCTGGTGATTTCTTCGACGCTCTTCTTGGCGTCCTGCGCGGCGCCATTTTGCACCTGGAACTGGGCGTATCTGAGCCTGGCGGGCGAACGCAGGGGCGCCAACTCGGCGGCGGTTTTGAGTTCGGGGCCGGCCTGCTTGGGATCGCTGCGGATGAGGTAAAGGGTGCCCAGGGCCAGGTGGGCCATGCTGGACTTGGAGTCTCGGGCTAGAGCCTGCTTGAACTCCGCCTCGGCCTGGTCCAGCTTCTGCTCGCGGACATAAAGTGTCCCACAGGCCACGTGATAAGCGGCTGTGGCCTTTGCCGTCGCGGGCAGGGCCTCGAGCTGGCGCCAGGTCTCCTGGATGACGTTGGTGCCCACGGCGGATTCGGCCAGCAGCGCCAGGGCCTCCTCGCTTGTGGGTTGTTTCCGCACGACCTCGACCGCCGCTTCGTGGGCGTCCTTGAGCAGGCGCAATGCCATATAGGCCAGCCCCAGCTTGAGCCGGGCCTCGGTGTTGCCCGGAGCCTGCTTGACGGCCTCACGCAAGAACTCCAGGGCCTGGGGAAGCTTGCCTTCGGCGTAGTACGTGAGGCCCAGTTGGCGGATGGCCTCCGGCGACTTCGGCTCGTTCTTGAGCACGGTGAGATACTCCATCTCGGCCCGGTCATAGCGCTCGGCCCGGAAGTCTTTGTTGCCCCGCGACATGTGGCGGGAGGCTCTGAGCGATTTAGTGCAGCCGGCGCTTGCGAGCGCCAGCGCCAACGCCAGGAGTGCCGACAGACGTTTGGAATGGATCATAGCCTGGGTCTTATGCATCGTGGAAGCGGGAGGATTTGAGGGCCGCAATTCATTTTGGCGGAACGCCGATTTGCGATTTGCGATTTGCGATTTGCGATTGAAAAGCGGCGAGTTGAGCTTCTGCTTTCTGCTTTCTGCTTTCTGCCTTGGTCTCAAACCAGCGCAGCAGGAGCAACAGCGCAAAGAACGGAATCAAGGAGAGGCCAAAAAAGAGCGGCCCTCCTCTGCGGTGAATAGGGGAGTTGATCATGTTCGGACTGATGTTCACGCAGAGTTCGCCGATGACAAAAACGCGGAATCCATTCCGCAACAGGGCCAGCGGAATGACGAACAGCGCCAACGCCACGCGCTTCCATGGCCCTCGAAGGAAGAGATGACCGCCCACCAGGCTGGCGATGAACAGCGCCATGGTGGATTGAATGCCGCTGCACTCCGGGGCGACCCGCAGGCTGAAGGCGGGGAGCTGAAAGGAGAGGTTGTTCCGAAAGAACGGCATGCCCGACAGCCAGAAAAACCCCGCCGCGGCGTCCGCCGAGCCCCGTTGCAGGAAGGCATCGATCGCGGGCATGGCGAACGAGGGAATGGGCACCATGAAAATGAGCATCACCAAAGGGAACGCGGCGGCGCGCAGGGTTTCTTTGCCCCAAAACAGGGAGCAAACGCCGCACAGGCAAAGCAGAAAGGCCGCGACGATTATTCCCAGGTAATCGGCTTCGGGCAGACGCAGACGGGGGCGGAGTCCAAGCCAGTAAAGCGCGATGGTCGCCAGACCCGCCGCCAGGAAGACTCCGGCCGCCGCGCGGGCGGGCTGGGCCGAAACGGGGAGGCTCTGCCGCTTCAGCCAGATCAAGTAACCGCTGATGAAGGGAACCACGAGGATGTAAGACCGAAACTCGCTGGTGGCGGCGAAGCGGGCCAAATTCCACAGGGGAACGGCAAAGCACAGCACGAGGATGCCAGCGGCCAGACCGAAGCGCCGCCACTGAACAGAACCGCCAATGGGCTTGGAACCCTCTTGTGCCGGCACTTCATGAGGCAAGGACCGGCCTCCGGTCAAAGGCGCAGAATCATTCATGAAAACTCAAAAGCAGAAAACAGAAAGCTGAAACCTGAAGGCTGAAGGCTGAAACCTGACATTTAAGAGCATAGACCACGGACTACTGACCACAGACTACAAGGCTAAAGGCTGAAGCCTGACATCTGAAACGACCGCGAGAGAGCGCACAAACCGCAACGGACTCCGGGGCAGTAGCTTCTGAGCTCTGAGTGCTGATAGCTGAGGTTGGCCCTTAGCGTTCAGACTTTGGTTCAAGCCCAGCCTTGTTCCGCGCGGACGCGCTTTCCGAACTCCGCGCACCAGGTTGGCAGTTCCACCGCCAGCCGCCCGGCAATGGCGAGCAGCTCCTCCAAACGGTCCGCCCGCAGCGTCAGGTCATAGGCATGGCGCATCACATGCCTGAATCCCTTCAATTCCCGCACGTCGGCGACCCGGCCGGCCGGAATGAAGGAGGGCCGAATACCTTCCAGCTCCAGTGCCAGCCGCTGAATGAGCTTTTCGTGATAATCGCCGCGCTTCTCGAAATGATTTTCGAACTCGTCGCAAATCCGTTCAAGCATCCTCTCGATGACGTTATACAGCCGGGCGAGTTCGTAGGCGCAGGCCTCCAAGTGTCCCGGCCCCTTCGCCTGCCACCAGCGTGATGCCTTTTCCGCCGCCTCGCGCGCCACGTCGGCGTCGGCCTCCATTTCCCTGAGCAAAATGGTCAGGCCGCTGGCGTCCATAGTTCCCCATCTTTGCGAATGCGATCTCGAAAGCGACACTCTGGCAGTAACACCACATCCACGGGGCGTCCCAGCGCCTCCGCCAGGCGGGCGGTGAGTTGGTAAACCGTGAAGCACGCCGGCTCCTGCTCCAAGGCCAGGTCAACGTCGGAGGCTTCCGTGAAACGGTAGGCCTTGGCCAGCGAACCGAACACCCGCACCGGCTGGCCTGGGAGCAGGCTGGGGAGGATTTCGCGCAATTGTTGTCGCACGGCCAACCGCAACATTTCGCGGTATCCGCGCCGTTCCTCATCCACTTGCTGCAACAGCGTCATCGCCCAAAAACCCTCTGACTTCTGCCTTTACTCACCGTGGAAAAGGTCGTCCACCGCCACCTCGAACCCTGGCAACAGACGCGAGGCCGCCGATTGACCCGCCGCCCCGCGCACCGCTAGCTCGAATCGCCCGTTCACCAGCGCCAGCACGTCCACCGTCTCCGACTCCGGGTCGGCCACCCAGTATTCTTTGATGCCGTATTGCTCATACAAGTCGCGCTTCTCAATGCGGTCCCGGTTGCGCCCGCCCAACGAGATGATTTCCGCCACCCAGTCGGCCGGCCCCATGATGACCCGTTGAATGATCTGAAGCCTTTCTTTGGCGATGAAAACCACGTCGGGCTGCACGACCCGGTGGGGCGAGAGCACCATGTCAATGGGCGCGCCAACCACCTCACCTAATCCGCGCGGCATCACCCAATCGTGAAGGGCGCGGTGAAGTCGGAAAGCAGTTTTCTGGTGAAAAAAAGAGGGTGCGGGCGACATAATCAGTTCGCCATCCCACAATTCGCAAGGTCGGTTGGACTCCGGCAACTCAGCCACCAATTCCTCGTAAGTGTAGCGCCGGCGTTCCCCGGCGGCCACCCTGGCAGTCTCAATGCCGGTATTCATGAGTCACAAATCATTCTCAGCCGTATTTTACCCAGGCGAGAAAGCAAAAAGCTAAAACTTACGAAAAAACAGCCGCCAAATCCGCCGTCAAGCCCGTTGCCGGGTCCGTGGCGACGCCGCTGTGGAGGACGATTTCCTGGTTGTCGGCGGTGAGGATTTGGATGCTATGCATGGGCGGTGACACCACCCAACAGCTTTTGACGCCAAAGGCGAAATAAGCCTCCACTTTATCCATGACCTCCTGTGTCCCTTGCTGTGGAGAAAAAATCTCAACGACGAGCAGCGGCGGTTCAGCGCTGCGAGGCACATCCCTGCGCCAGTTCACCGCCGCGCGCCGATAAACGCTCAGATCCGGAGTGTAAGACTTGCCGTGGATGTCCAGGGTCAGTTCGCTGACCACCCGGAATTCACGGTTGCGCATGAACTCGGCGCCAAGGTTCATCTGGACGATTCCATGGTTCAGGCTCGGCATCGGCTTGCCCCTTTCCTCTTCGTAGGTAAGTGGTTTGTCAATTGTTTCAGCGCTCATAGCACAAATGTATATCAGGTGCGCGGCAGGCGCGACGCAGAAAAGGAGGCCGGCAGGGTGACTATAGGTTACTATGGGTTACCATAGGCAGCTAGAGGTGACGGCGGCGTGTAGAAAGCTGACGTTCAAGACCACGGACTGCACACCGGAGACCACTGACCACAGACGACTGACCAAAAGACGAGGCTAGAGGCTAAAGGCTAGAGGGGATAGGGGCGCACCGGGGTAAAAGGCCGTGACGTCGTGACAACCCGTATTTTATCGGGGTTTTTTCGCAGGCGAGCCGTGACAAAGGGCGTGACAAGGCGTGACGAGGCCGTGACAAAAGGGCCTCGGGCAGAAGCCAGAAGTCAAAAGTCAGAGGTCAGAAGTCGGGGGTCTGTGGTCTTATTTCAGGGATTTCTGCTTTCTGTTTTCTGTTTTCGAGGGTCTGTGGTCAGTGGTCTGTCTTCATGGACTTCTGGTTTCTGCTTTCCGCTTTCTGAAATTTAGCCTTCAGCCTTCGTTCCGCCCTCCCCCATCATCCACCATCCATCACCCACCATCCGCACTTTAGCCTTTAGCCTTTGACTTGTTTTCCGCTTTCTGCTTTCTGCTCTTTAGATGCTTCCCTCCGAAATGCACAACGCGGCAGGTCATTTAACGGCCCTGGGCTGGACAAGCTTCGCGCTCTATATGACCGCCGCGCTGGCGTGTTTCCGCGCTGCCTTTCGTGCAGGGAGAAGTCGGAAGGCGGACGTCGGAGATCAGAGGTCGGAGGTCCGAAGTCAGAAGGCAGAAGGCAAGAGTCACGAGTCAGAAGACGGAAGTCAGGGGTCAGTGGTCGGTGGTCAGTGGTCTCATTTCGGGCCTTTTAGCCTTCAGGCTTTAGCCTTTAGCCTTTGCGACCGACGCCCTAACCGCCCTCATCCATCCTCCACCATCCATCATCCGCATTTTGGCCGTGCCTGGCTTCTCCTCTGCTTCCTCCTTGCCGCCCTGGGATTGAACAAGGTGGCCAACCTGCAAACCGCGCTCATCAACTTGGGCCGCCACATCGCCGGGAAAGCACACCTCCATGCCTACAGCACTGAATTGCGCCTGCTCTTCTTCCTGATGTTCTTGCTGGGCGTCGTTGCCCCATGTGCCGTCGCGGCATTCCGCCTGCGCGCGCAGGTTGGACGGTTCGGACGCCGCCAGCCGCTGGCGGCCACGGGCTGCGTGGCGGTTGGCGTTTATATCCTGCTGCGCGCCATTGCGATTACCGGCGTGGACCAAAC
>JBJKSV010000757.1:0-3762 GCA_046703605.1 Limisphaerales bacterium | reverse complement strand
GCTTTGGTTCCGGGCGTGCCGGTGTTTGCTTGCTTTTGGGTCTGTTCTGTGTTGGTCTTGCTCTCGTTTGTATTCATAGGGAGTCAGGTGTACTGGAGTTTCCCGCACCTGACTACCCATGTTATCTTCACGGGCGAATTGATGGGAAATCCTTTGGGCAGATCAAAACCTTCGCGCCGGGCCAACTCCGTCCATCCGCCGGGAAACACGGGTTGAAATGACTCCGGAAGAGGCCGACCGGGCGAGACATCGATGTAGCTCGTGCTGCCGGCTTGCTTCAATTCTACGCTGAAGCGGACCTGCCCGTCCCGGATTGTCCTAGTCTTGACGCTATGTTCAAGCGCCTCGCGCTGGCTCCGCGTCCGCGCAACAGCCCGCGTTTGTGCTGACAAGGCTTTCAACCGCGCTACGGATTCGCCCTGGACTCGAACGGTCGCGTATCTGAGCGGCCAAAAGGCAGCTATTCCCGCTGTAAGAATGCTCAGGCAGAGGATGAGCCGTTTCATTGGCCGGACTCCTTTCCAAGGCGGCTGGCGGCCTGCTGCTCAAGCCAGCCTATGGCCCTTTGCGAGAGCGTCAGCGGCAGTTGGCGCGTAAGCAGGATGCCTCGCGGATCTCTGCCTGACGCCGTAAGGGCGCCGGGAAGGAATCCTTCCAGGGGCACGCCGCTGTTGCTGAATGCGCCGTTGTCAAAGCTCCCCCAGCCGAAGCCCGCCATGAGTTTTCCACCTGGTCCAGGATAAATCCAGGCGGCGAGCTCTTGAGATTGCTGGGCAGCGTCCAGGTCCAAAACGCGCCGCAGAGTGTCGGTGCCATACCTGTCCAATTGTCTCTCGACCAGGGCCCAGCGTTGGTCTCCCAGGATGCCGCGCAGAGTGGCCTCTAACCCCTGGGCGCTCGATTTTGCGGTGTCCCCAAGCGCGGGCACGGCCCAGGCCTGACTGGCCAGAGCGGAGGCCGGCACACCGAAATGGGAAACCCTGTTTGTCTCGTAAGCTTCGGAGTCAATCAAGTTGTCCAGATTGGCGAAGTAGGAGTGTAGGGCGTCTTCGACTTGCTCCCGTTCCTGTGGAGTTAAGCCGAGCAGTTCGCGCGCCGTCTGGCTGACGACGCCCGGCGGCGCCGCGAATCCTGGCACCCCGGTACGGCTCAGCGCCGATTTAGGGATGCGGACGAAGGGCGAGTCCTTCGGCCAACGATAGTCGGCGGCAGCAAGTTCCGCTCGAATCCTGGCTCTCCAGGCCTCGAACCTTTGGGCAGCGGCAGAGGCGCGGGCGGCGGCGGCGCTGGCCTGGAGAATCGATTCATTAAGGCTGTTCGAACTGGCCTTCAGTTGCTCGATTTGGGCTTGCAGAGTCTCCTGCTCCGTCTGGGCGGCCAGAAGCTGGGTTTCCATGACCCGCGCTCGCTTCTCGGCCGTCCCATGCGCCTCGAACTGCCAGGCAACCGGCAGGACAACCAGCGCGGTGGACAGCGCCGCCGCCTTGACTTTGGACAGGCTCGCCAACCGCGACAGAATCGCGCCAAGACCGGCAACTGCGGGCGGCGCCGATTGCAGCGCAACGTTAACGATGGCCGACGCCGTCGCGGCCGATGCCGAAGCGGCGGTGTGTTGAAGGGCGGCGGCAGTCGCGGCGGTGGTGGCGGTTCGGAAGCCGCGGCGCTGGAAGAATTGCGCGAGCTTGCTCAGGGCCGTGCTCACGCGTTTCTGGGCGGTGTCTTCATTTATGCCCAACGCGGTGCCAACCTCGCGCAGCGTCTGATGCTCGTGAAAGCGGAGGAGCAGGGCGGTGCGGTCCCTCTCGCGCAAGGAGAGCAGCGCCTCGTCCAGCAGCGGCAGGAGGGCGTGGAAGGCGTTCTGTTCGTCCGGAGTTTTCATCGTGGTGCCAAGTTCGGCCGCGGTTTGTTCGCGTCGGCGCCGGCGAAGCTCGCCCCGGAGCCACTGCCGGGTTTCGAGCAGGGCGGCCTTGTAAAGCCAGGCGGGCAGCGAATCCTCCGGGGCAAACTGCCAGGCCTTTCGCGCCAGCCTGACAAACACGGTTTGGGCCACTTCCTCCGCGGCGCCGGCATCTTCAACTTTGCGCAGGGCCGTCGCATAGACCAAGTCCAAGTGGCGCCGGACCACATCGCCAAACGCGCTTTGGTTGCCGTGGCTGGCAAAGTCCCGGAGCAAATCAAAATCAGTTGGCCGCTCGTTCATGTCTTTACCCATAGGCTGCCGCCTGAACCCCAGATCCGAAATCAAATTCTACGCGTAATGCTTCACCCCGACCCTCCTGGGCATTTCTCAAGACACTTGCGAGAACGAGCCAGGATGAGCGGTTGGATTTGGATTGCATCTGCTTTCCCCTGGGCGTAGGCTCGCGGCGTGATGGGACGGGGAATAACAGATGTCCCGAGGGCGGGGGGCCAGGCGGTGTTCGCCACCACACATTGGAGCGTGGTCCTGGCGGCAGCGAATGAAGAGACCCCGCAAGCGGCCGCTGCACTGGAACGGCTCTGTCGCACTTATTGGTATCCCCTCTACGCTTATGTCCGTCGCCGGGGTTACTCGCAAGAAGACACCGAAGACCTGACCCAGGAGTTTTTCCTGCGGTTGCTGCGCAAACACTATTTGGGCCAGGTTGATCCCAGCAAGGGCAAGTTCCGCTCGTTTCTCCTGGCGGCGATCAACCATTTCCTGGCCGATGAATGGGACCGCGCCAGCGCGGTCAAGCGCGGCGGGCGGATCACGTTCCTGGCTCTGGATCAGGAGGCTGCCGAGCACCAACTGGCCTGCACTGCGACCCGGCATTCGCCCGAGCAAGTCTTCGAGCGGTGTTGGGCTATAGCGTTCCTCCAGGAGGTCCTGGAGCAATTGCGGGAGGAGTCTGGCCAGGCGGGGCGCCAGGCGCACTTCGAAGCCTTGAAGGGCTTCCTGACGGGAGAAAAGCCCCCCGGTTCCTACACCGAGCTGGCGGCGAAACTGCGGTCCAACGAAGCGGCTTTGCGCAAAGAGGTGCAACGCTTCCGCCGCCGGTATGGCGAATTGTTGCGCGAAGAAATCGCCCGAACCGTTACCGACTCGAGCGAAGTCGAAGAGGAGTTGCGCTATTTGTTTCGGGTGCTCAGCGCCTGATTGGATGGTCACATTTTGGGTCCGATGCCTCTGTACCAGGTATGAAGCCGGTGCGTCATTGCGATCAATGCCAGGCGGAACTGCCGGAGGATGCTCCGGAGGCTCTTTGTCCTCGCTGCCTGCTGCGCTTCGGCGGAAGCGAGCTGGGGATCACCCTGGAAGCGGAGCGAGCGCCGAGTTCAGCTCCGATAGAACGCGAGCAGGAGCCCGCAGTCCAAAGTCGGGGAACTGAAGTTCGAGGTTCAGGGGCCAAAGTTAAGAGGCATCACGGCCCGGAACCCGAAGCCCAAAATGCTGCAGATCCGGGGCACGAGGGTCCGCTGGTCTCGTGGACGGGAGGTTCCCGCTTCGGCAACTATGAGGTGCTGGAGCAGATCGGCCGAGGCGGGATGGGAGCCGTCTATAAGGCCCGGCAACTCAATTTGGACCGGATTGTCGCCCTCAAGCTGCTGCCGCTGGGCGCCTGGAGCGGCGCTGACCTGCTCCAGCGATTCCGCTCGGAGGCCAAAATGGGGGCCGCCTTGCAGCATCCGAACATTGTCGCCGTTCACGACGTCGGCGAGCACGAGGGCCAGCCCTTTTTCTCGATGGATTATGTGGAAGGCCGCACCTTGGCCGAGCTGGTGCGAGACCAGCCGCTGCCC
>JBJKSV010000756.1:0-9342 GCA_046703605.1 Limisphaerales bacterium | reverse complement strand
TTCTGGCGATAGGCCTCGATTTGGGCGTTTCCGGATGACGGTTCGTTGGCGGCGAGTTTCCAGGCGGCGAGCGCCTCGGCATTGCGTCCCAGGGCGGCGAGGGCCAGGCCGCGGCGGTATTGAATGTGGGCCTCGGGTGTGGCCTCGAGTTTGCCGGTCGCCAAATTGGCGGGGTATTCGAGAGCGCGGTCGAATTCAGCGAGCGCCGCGGCGGGGTGGCCAGCCTTGAGTTGGGCGTCCCCCAAGGCGATGTGGGCCTGCTCGAAAAGATCATGCACTTCGTGAGCGCCTTCCCAGATCGTGACTCGGACCGTGTCGAGCATCCGAGCGGTTTGCTCGAAGTCGCCCAACCGATTCTCCGCGCGGGCGAACAGAGCCACAAAATCGGAACGGCCTTTGCCCTGCTCGAATGCGGCCTGGAGCTTGTCACGGGCCTCCAGGGTCAACCGGCGGCTGTCGGCGCCGGTTTTGTCGGCGAGGGCAAAGAGGACATTGGCTAGATCGCGCGCAACGATGGCATCCTTGGGATTGGACTGGCTGGCCTTCTCCAGCCAGCGGCGGGCGCTGGCAAGGTCTTCGTCGAGCGTCCGGGCGGCCATCCCCAGTGACCGGCAGGCAAGGATGCGGCACTGCGGGTCGGCCGACTCCGCGGCGCGTTCCCAGAGTTTTCGGCCTTCGGCGTGATGGCGCAGATGGAATAGCACGTCACCCAGGTAGAGGGCGGCAAGAGCGTCGTGCGGCTTACTGCGGAGGGCTGCGCGGAACACGGCGACGCTCTCGAGCCGATGCGGGAACGCGCCTTCATGCAACCGGTTAAAGTGTGGCAGGGGAGTCTCTGAGTGGGCTTGCGCATGTTGCGATTGGGAGGCGAGGAATTGGGCCCAATAACACGGGATCAGATCGCGACGGCTGGCCGGGACTTGATCCAGGTAAAATTCCTTAATAATGCGCAATGCCAAATCGTATTGCTTGAGAGCGCAGTAATCGTTGGCCAAGTCCAGGACCGGTTGGACCTTGCCGGCCACAACCTGGCCAAGGCGTTCAGAGGCGGCGCCTTGACCGGCGAGCCAAAGAACACTGAGGGCAAAGGCGTCGAGCGGGTCGGTTCTCAGGTTGGCGCGCGCCAGCCTCGCCGCGGCCCTCGGTTGGCCTAACTTGAGATGCGCAAAGGCATTGCGGTTCCGGCAGAGCGGGTCGGTCTGCCATGGCCCCGAGGCGGAGAGCGCATCCACGACCGCCTGCCACTGGCGGCGCCTGGCGAGGATTTCGGCCACCAAGGCGTGGGCGGGGACCGCGCTGGCCGGGTCGAGGGAAGCGGCCCAGGCATGGTCGAGCGCGGCCGATTCGTTTTCATCCAACGAGGCGATGGCAAGGGCGAAATGGGCCAAGCCGCATTCCGGATCGGTTGCCAGGGCGGCTCTGGCATCGCGCCGGGCAGCAGCGGGGTCGCGGACGAGGTTCAGGAAGGCAAGACCGGTTCGAGCCTCGATGAGGCCAGGGTCCAGCGCCAGGGCATGCTGGAATTTGGCCTCGGCGGCTTGGTAGCGGGCGAAGAGATAATCCTCCCAGCCTGCCTGGGCGATTTGGGCGGGGGTCTTGATTTCCGGCTTTGTCTTTGGCGGGGTGCGGACGGGCAGATCGAGTGGAACGGTGAACCGGGCCAGCGGTTTGCCATCGGCTATCAACTCGACCTGCGGATGACTCATTCCGTTTGGCAGTTCCAGAGCAAGGCGCGTGCTCCGGGCCGGGGAGAGGCGGGTTTTGGCCTGGATTTCCAGGAGCGCGGACGCCTTCGTCCGCGACTGCAGCTTTCTGGAGACGCGGACGAGGGCGTCCGCGCTCCCATTGCTTGGCTCCGGCGGCTTGACCTGAGCAGCGGGGCGGACGCGCACCTCGACAGGGTTCCAGGTGCCGGTGCCAATCATGCGGAGTTGCAGCGTGGTGTTGTGGACTGAGGCATTTACCGCGAGGTCTCTATTGGCGTAGGTAAAGCCGCCGATGCCATGAATGGGATACCACCATTCTTTCCATTCGACGGCCTCGCAGGGGTCGAGCCGGCCGACTTTGGCCTGGGTGAGTAGCGGGCCGGTCTGGATTTCGTTGTAGGGGCCGTCCTTATCGGTCAGGTCCATTTGGTGCATGGTGCCGTAGCTGCCGTGGCCCCATGTCCAGGCTTTTTTGCCAGGGAGCTGATAATGGTTGGCGCAGGAGACAACACCGTGGTCGAGGTCGTCATTATAGGAACCAAAGAAATCCTGGTTGCAGTACCAGGCAAAAATGGAGGCGGCATCGTGGTAATTGGCGCCGCGGCTGAGGTCGATACCGTGGTCGATGGGCCAATGAAAGAACTTCACCCCGGCATGGTCGCAGCCAAGGGTCATCGGATAAATGAATCGGAAGCCGGGCGTATCAGGCGACGCGGTACAGTTCCAGAAGTAATAGGGGCGGACGGTGTCGGTCGGGTTGTAGATTCGGATGCGCTCCTCAATGAAGGCCCGATGCGGTCGCAGGGTGACGACCACCGTCCATTGGGTGCCGTAAATCCGTTCGGTCTCGCCAATGGCCACGGAGCGGGAACCGTCTCGTTCGGGTGGGAGGATCTCGACATCCACAGGCTGCATGCAACTGACGGTGTGGCCCTGCGGGCCGGTGTTCCACTCGACCCCGCCACTGGTCCAGGCGCCGCATTCACCGATGAGACCCGGTTTGACGACATGATTGACGTAGAACATTGGCTGGCCGGTGGTTTTGTCGAGCACCTCATAAATCTTTCCTCCCAGTTCGGGCAGAAACGTGATGCGCAGATACTCGTTTTCGAGAATCACGGTCTGGTAAGTCCGATTGGTCTTTTGCCGGCTCAGGAAATCGAGCATCGGGTAGGGATAGACGTTGACTCGGTCCGTGCCCTCGAAATAGGGATACTTGTTGCGGGCCCAGGGATAGGTGGGAAGCTCGATGTGGCCGGTTCCGGCAGTGACTTCTGCTTCGGCGGCAAAGGCTGTCCGTGGCTGAGGAAGGAGAAGCAGGCCGGCGAACAGGAGGGCGGGATTGAGACGGCGGAGATACTGGTTTAGCGCATTCATGAGGATGAATATTGCTGACGGGCTGATGATGCGCCTCGAGAGCGGGGGTGGTCAACGCTTTAGTACCGGCAGTTTCCCCATCGCCGCGGGCCAAATCCAATCCAAGCCGGGAAAGGGCCGAATAGAAGCGGTTTCACTCCGCTTGCACGGGCTTCATTCGTCTGGCGGGTTAGTGCCTTGGCCTGAGAAGGATGGCTTTCTTGTCTGTGCCTTGGACCTCGACGCTATGCGTCTCGATGTTGGGATCGTCCCTAAGGGCTTGATGGACGATGCGCCGGTCAAAGGCGTTGAGCGGTTCCAATTCAACCACATCCCCCCAGCGCCGCACCTTTTCAGCCGCCTCGCGGGCCTTCTTGACCAGCGCGTCGCGGGCTTGGGCGCGGTAACCGCTCACATCGACCATGACTTTTGGCACTGAGGAGTCTTGCTGGAAGAGCAAGCGGTTGGTGATGTACTGGAGGTCGGAAAGGGTTTGGCCCTGCCGTCCAATGAGACGGCCAGAATCCTCCGTCTGGATGTCGAGCAGGATGCCGTCTTCCATGTGGCCTTCCTCGACCGTGGCGTCGAACCCCAGCAGGTGCAGGAGTTTTTCCAATGTGCTCTTAGGCTCAGCAGGCATAATTCGATTTGCCTGCTATCTTTTCCTTTTTCTGGCCGATGTCAAGACCGGGGCTGTGCTGGCCGCAGGCTCGGGCGTGGTCTTGGTCAGTTTGGTTTGGAGAATGGTCAGCAAATTCTGCACCGTCCAGTAAAGAGTCAAGCCGGCCGAGAAGTTGTAGAGGAAGACCATGAAGAGCAAAGGCAGGTAGCGCATCATCTTCGCCTGGGCCTGGTCCATGCCGGGCTGAGGGGGAGTGAGCCGGGCCTGCCAGAGCATGGTGGCGCCCATGAGCAGGGGCAGGAGATTGAAGGGGAAATGGGTTCCAGGGATGATGAAGAGCGTGTCGGGCTTGGACAAGTCACTCACCCAAAGAAAGCGTGCGCCGCGGAGTTCGATGGCGCTGAGGATCATCTTGTAAAAGCCAAAGAAGACCGGGATCTGGAGGAGCATTGGCAGGCAGCCGCCCAGAGGACTGACCTTATGCTCTTTCATGAATTCCATGGTCTTCTTGTTCATCTTGGCCGGGTCATCCTTGTATTTTTCCTGGATGGCCTTCATCTGGGGCTGAAGGGCCTGCATCCGCTTCATGGAGCGAGTGCTGGCCTGGGTTAAGGGCCAAAAGACGGTTTTGATGATGACGGTGATGGCAATGATGGCCCAGCCATAGGAAATGCCGATGCCGCGGTGCAGCCAGTTCATGGCCAACAACAATCCCTTGGCGAAGAAGCCAAAGAAGCCGTTATAGCCCATGACCAGGTCAATATTGTTATTGAACCGCTCGGCTAACTGGGCCAGCGTACGGTACTCTTTGGGGCCGGCGTAGAGATCGAAGCTACGGGCAAGCACACCGTGGGGGGCCAAGGTGGTTCCGGGATAGACTAAAGCGGCAAGGTAGCCGGTAGGAGGCTCCGCGTTGGTCGAGGTCTCGCCCGTCGCCTCGCCGAAGAGCTTTGGAAGCAGCACCTGCTGAAGGACAACCGCTTGGGCCGGTGCCTTGGGCATGACGACCAGGGTAAAGAACTGGTTCTGAATCGCCGCCCAATGCACGTCGTCCTGTCCGCCGTGGTATTCAGTGGGAGGGGTGCGCGGGATGCAGGCAAAACCGTGCGAGGAGAAAAAGGATGTGCCGATGATGTCCTCGGATTTCTTCCCATTATACCACATTAAACCCTCGCCGCGGCCCTTATCCTCCGGGTTCATGGGCGTGGCCGTGCCCACGACCCAGTCCTGGGAGGGCAGTACCAGCGCATTGGATGAGGTGTTCTCGAGCGTGACGCTGGCGGAGACGAGATAGTTGCTGCCAGGTCGGAATTCCTTGATGATGCGCAGTCCGTTGGTGAGCGTCGCCGTCGCGCGAACGCCGCCCGGAATCCGGCTCAATTTGAAGGGGACGTCCGCCGGGAGGGATTTGCCATCCAGCAGGGCCAGCGTCGGAGCGGGGCTGTCAGGATTTAAGGTGGCCAGGTTGGTTCGGCTCACCGATTGGTTACCTTCCCCTGCCGAGACGGTTTCCGGGTATCGGAGAAGCTGGACCTTCTGCAAGCCTCCGCCTCTGGATGTAAAGGTATAGTGGGCGTAAGAATTGGTGAATTCGAGCAACTGCGCCGGGTGGTTGGTCAAGGTCTCCGCGGCGGCCAGAGGCCCTACCAACCGGGCGGGGGCCGGCGCGGAAGTCGGAGAATAGACCTGAGCTTCGGCCTCGTTGGTCGAGGCCGCCGGGGCATTGGTCATGCCTGCAGGCGAGGGTTTGGGTGGATAGAGCTTGTTGACGATCAGGGGATACCAGAGCATCAGCAGGATAAACGAGACCACCAGGACCAGGATTGACTTGCGATCCATGCTGCCTAATAAGTCCCGGCGTCGTTGCCAGCCTTGGTATGAACGTGGAACATTGGGGTTCGCCGCGCTTTGTCCGCCTTCTGCGGCACGGGGTCCCAGCCGCATCCCCCGGCGGGGTGGCAGCGCAGGAGCCTCTTGAGGGCGAGCCAAGTGCCCACCGCCGCTCCATGCAGCCGAATGGCTTCAATGGCGTACTGGGAACAACTCGGCTCGAAGCGGCAACCGCCCAGCGGTCCGAACAGGAGGACCTTCCCCGGAGAGAGGACCCGCTGATAGACGCGCACCGCGAATATCAAAATAAACTGAACTGGATTCACTTGTCTTATGCTATCGGCACCTTTAACAATCTCGCTTTTCTCAGGGTTGTCAAAAAATCCTTTTCGACAGCGGCAAAGGGTTTGCCCGCGATGGATGCCCGGGCCACCAAAACCATGTCCACCGATCGCGCCAGCCCGTGCTGATGCAGACGGAACACTTCCCGCAGGAGGCGTCTGGCCCGGTTCCGCGCCACGGCGTTGCCAATCCTCCTGGAGGAGATGACGCCCAGACGCGAGGGCGAATCCGGACTGAGCGTCTGCCAGTTGAGAGCGATGCAGCCCCAGGCAAGCCGTTGGCCCTGTTGGCGGAGGCGGGCGAAATCACGGCCTTGCTTGAGCCGGACCGGCGCCCGCAAGCGCGGCCGATTGGCACCGCCATCCCCCATGCCCCGCGCGGCTAGACCGGTGTTAATCGCTTCCGTCCGACTCGCCGGCGATTGCGCAGAATCGCACGCCCGCTCTTTGTAGAATTGCGGCTCAAAAATCCGTGCTGCCGTTTCCGGCGGATTTTCGAAGGTTGATATTGTCTCTTCATAAATTAGCTCAATCCTAAGCCCGTCCGGTGAGGTCGGTGCGACGCTCCCCAGGGAAAAACGCTCCATGAGCGGAACGCGAGAGAGTAGCAGGGAATGAGGAGGTGTCAAGAAGTCTCCGGGTGGCCGGCGTGGATTTTTGGTTTGTCTAGCCTGACGGGGTTGAGGAAGGGCGTTGCGGCGGGTTTCTCGATGCAGGCAACTGGAAAACGGACAGAGGAGTGAAGAGACGGGGAGACCGGGCAGCTCGAAGGGATTAGACCCGCCGCGGGGTGTGCCGTCATTTCGCCGGTTTGGCTTTTCCGGCGCCGCCGCCCTTTCGTCCGGCGGTCAGGAGCGTGCCGGTCACGACACCGAGGGCAAAAAAGCCAAAATACATAAGGGCGGCCGGAAGGCTCTGGGTTTTGGTCAGGATGGGGGGCATGGCGAGTTGGACAGCCTGGCGGTTATTCATGCCCATGAGGACCAAGAGCAGGAGAATGACCATCAGCAAGATCGTCCTGAGCAGCAGCTTTGTATTCATAAAAACGTCTCGGCCCGACGATAGGAAATCACCGGGCGCTGCGCAAAGAGAATCTGGACCGTTTTCCGCAATCCTGAAGGCGGCTCTGGCAACCGCCCATTGACACGAATGGACACTGATCAGGGCGCAATTCGCGTTTATCGGTGTCCATTGCAGGTTAGAGAACCAGGAAAGAGAATTCCCAGCCTGTCTTGCGGTTGAGCGGGCATGGGGTAGAGTTTTGCCAATGACGGTTCTGCAGATCATCGGGTTTTCACTGGCCCTGCTGGTTATGCTCGTGGGGGTGGTGGGCAGCGTGATTCCCGGGGTGCCGGGGACGCCGGTGGTGTTGCTGGCCGCTGTGGGGCACCGGTTGTGCTTCGGCGCGGCGGGGGCGAACAACTGGGTTTTGCTGGGACTGGGCTTTCTGACGTTGGTGTCGTTGCTGATCGAGTGGCTGGCGGGAGTGCTCGGAACGCGGAGGTTTGGCGGCACATGGCGGGGGATGATCGGCGCGCTGGTGGGCGGAATCGCGGGCATGTTCTTCAGTTTGCCGGGGATCATTCTCGGGCCGATTATTGGCGCCGTCGTTTTTGAGTTGGCAGGAGGGTGCAGAATGGGCCAGGCGGCGCGGGCGGGTGTGGGCACGCTGGTGGGCTGGCTGGTGGGTTCTGCGGCGAAGGTGGCGATTGGCGTAGTGATGATAGGTCTCTTCGCGCTGAATGTGCTTGGCCGCTAGCCAGGGCCGCCTGAGGATGCGCTACCGGAACTGCTGTCGCCCGGCTTCGTGGACGCGGATGAAGCGGCGCAGGACGATCAGGCCTATAGGCGCGATGCTGGCCGTCAGGGCGACGAAGAGCCACATAGTGGCCGGATGTTTAGCGCCGTGGGCGGGGCAATAACTTGCCAACAGCACTCCGGAGAACGTCCCGATTAGGAGTTTCGCCAGCAAAAACGGGACATAGGACAACGCGCTGTAAGAGGCTTCCTGGTCTTTGGGTGCAATCGCCGCGGCGTATTCATAGACGCGTGGCGAATAGAATGCTTCGCCAAAGGAGAGCAGGACAACGAACAACGCAATCATCACGTAATACGGATGCACGGCGCCTTTCAAGCCCAGATACCAATGTCCAATCCAATTGCCGAGCACGCCATTTGCCGCGCCTTGGAACCATTGGGTCGGCAGCGCCATAATGAAGACTGAGGCTGCGGAGAGGATGCCACCGACAATCACCATTTGATAGGCGGAGTGTTTTTGGGTGAGAGCGCCGACGACCGGCGCAAGGAAGATAATGAGCAGGCTGTTGATGGCCCAGAGATGTCCGACGGGCGCGCCGGGTCCCAGCACGCGGATGCCGAATTCAGGATACACGTAATACATCTGCATGAAGACCAATTTCAAGAACGCAATCAACATCAGAAAAATCAACAGCCGGTAAAAGCCCTCCTCGCGCAAGAGGCTGATAAAAAAGCGCACGGTGTCGCGCGCGCTCTGATTGACCGTTGTCCAGAACGCAGTCAGAATATTTTCGTGGGCAACGGCGGTGGGCTTGACGATTTTGACTCCCTCGTCTGTCATTTCGGCGCCCCTGCGGACGAACCAGAACAGGGGCAGTTGCGCGGCGCTGAAGAACCAGCTCACCAGGAAGAGCGTGCGGTAGGTCGTGAGCGTTTCCCCAATGAGGGGCAACGTCCAATGACCGTGCTCGTGCAGCCCCTGGCGTACCCAATCGAAGGCATAGCTTGCCACCAGGAAACCGACGTTCATCATCGCATAGAGGATTGAGAAAGAGATGGAACGTTGTTTTGTGTTGGAGTATTTGCGGCCGGCGGCGACCAGGACCGGCCCGCCCAAAGCTTCGCCGATGGCCAGAGGAAACATTCCGGCCGCAAGCGCCAGCCAGGGGCTTGTGGCCAAAATCATGACCGTGCGCGAGGCCAAACAAACCCAAGTGCCCAGAAAGAATGTCCGGCGCATTCCCAGCGCATCGGTCAGCGAACCGACCAGCAGCGTGCCAATCGTCATCGTCAGCGACCAGGCGCCCACCAGGCCAAGGGCCGTTGGATCGTTGAAGCCATAGTCGGACGACAACCAGAGCACGAGCGTGGAATTGGTGACGGCGTAGGCAGCGATGTTCAGGAACTTTACGACGAAGATAATCCACAATTCACGGCTGGCGCCTTTTAGCACGGTGAACTTAGCCAGGAAATTGGAGGCGGGATTCTTCTCAGCCATCGGGTTAGCGGGCGCGCTCGGTTCGCATGACGCGGCTCACGCTACCTGAGCATCATTTGAAAGCAAAGGAAAGAGTCGCCGCCCGTGGAGGATTGGATGATGGATGGGTGGATGGGTGGATTGTTGGGTTGTTGGATGGTGGATGGAGGGGTGAGGGGCCGGCGGCAGCGTCGGAGCGGCGGGGGCGAGCAGACGGACGCCTCGCCCCGGTCCTCAGGAATAGGTCTGATG
>JBJKSV010000755.1:0-14102 GCA_046703605.1 Limisphaerales bacterium | reverse complement strand
CTCATGGCCATCGAACAATCCATCCATCTCCAGGAAGTTGTCGAGTCGGGCATTCCGGTGGATTGCCAGGCGACTTCCGAGATGCTGGAGACCATCTTTTTTCCCAACAATGCCATCCACGACGGAGGGGTGATTATCAAAGGCGACCGTATTGCCACCGCCGCCTGCATTTTTCCCCTCACCCAGCGCCGCGACCTGAATACATCGCTCGGAACGCGTCACCGCGCGGCCATCGGCCTGAGCGAAGAAACCGACGCCGTGGTCGTGGTGGTTTCCGAAGAAACCGGCGCCATTTCGTACGCCTTCCGCGGCCAATTGGCGCGCAATGTCACCTCCGAGGAACTGCGCGCCGTCCTCAGCTCCGTCTTGGTGACGACCGCGCCTTCGCGCAACTGGCTGGGATGGATCCGTTCCTGGGTCACGGAAGGGGCCAAACCCGGCCCGGTCGTGGTCGCGAAGACAGATGCCCCGGCTGCCACCACCACGACGACGACGACGACCACGGGCACAACCACCGAGGTGGCAAAATGATAGCGATTCTCAAGAGCTTGGTGATCAAGGACCTGTGGATGAAACTCTTTTCCCTTGGGATCGCCATTTTGATCTGGTCCACCATCTCCATCGCCATCCAAAAGGATGTCGCCCCCTCCTCCCTCATTTTCGGGATTGGGAGGGACACCTTCTACGATGTGCCGGTGGAGGTGCAGACCTCCGCCTCGGATACGCGCAATTTCCGGGTCGAACCGAAGACGGTAAAGGTAACTGTGGAGGGAGACCCGCAGTTGCTCCAGGCCGTACAAAGCAAAGATATTCGAGCCACGGTCGATTTGCGGGGCACCGAGATGTCGGGCGAGCTGACTAAGCGAATCGAGGTCTCCACCCCAGCCGGCCTCAAGGGGGTGACGGTGACTCCGCAACAAGTCACTATCATCTTTACCAAGGGCCAATAATGCGGTTCCATTCAGGGCATGGACTCCCGGAAAAAGATCTTCGGAACCGATGGTGTGCGGGGCACGGCCAACACGGAGCCGGTCACCGCTGAGACCGCGCTTAAGCTGGGGCGCGCGGCGGGGCACGTCTTCAGAAATCTGCAATCGCAGACTCCCCGGCGAGGACCGCATAAGATTGTGCTGGGCAAGGACACGCGGCTCTCCGGCTATATGATCGAGAACGCCATTTCTTCGGGCATTCTCTCTATGGGCGTTGATGTCCTGTTCATCGGCCCGTTGCCCACCCCCGGAGTGGCATACGTCACGCGCAGCCTGCGGGCGGACGCCGGCATTGTCATCACCGCTTCGCACAATCCCTATTACGACAATGGCATTAAGTTCTTCCGAGCCGACGGCTACAAACTCGATGACAAGATCGAGTACGAAATCGAGAGCCTGGTCTTCAGCGGGGACATTGCGAATATCCGCCCGACCGCCGATGCGATAGGCAAGGCGGTGAGAATTGATGATGCCCTGGGTCGCTATATTGAGCACGCAAAGGCCTGCTTCCCCCGAGGAATGAATCTGGAGGGGCTGCGCGTGGTGGTGGACTGCGCGCATGGCGCCGCTTACAAATCGACTCCTTGTGTGCTCCGCGAATTGGGCGCCGACGTGATTGTCTATGGCAACCAGCCCGATGGCAAAAACATCAACAAAGAATGCGGCTCCATGCATCCCTCGCTCCTGACCCAAAAGGTGTGGGAGCATCGCGCCGACGTGGGCATCGCGCATGACGGAGACGGCGACCGGGTGCTGCTTTGCGATGAGACCGGCACGTTGATCGATGGGGACGACATCATGGTCATTGCGGGTCTGGACCTGCTTGCGCGCAAACAACTCGCCGAACGAACGCTGGTTGCCACCGTGATGAGCAACACGGGCCTGGAGGCAGCGATGAAACAGGCCGGCGGCCAAATCCTGCGAACAGGCGTCGGGGACAAGAATGTCATCGATGAGATGCTCCGCAACGGCTTTAACCTGGGCGGTGAGCAGAGCGGACATGTCATCTTCCGTGAGTTCAGCACGACCGGCGACGGCCTGGTGGCCGCCTTGCAGATCCTGCGCATCATGAAGTCCAGCGGCACTCCCCTCTCCCGCCTGGCAAAATGTTGGACTCGGTTCCCTCAGCAGGTGACCAACATCCCGGTTCGGGAAAAGCGCCCCTTCGGGCAAATGGATGGGCTCGATAAGCTCCTGGCCGATGCCGAGGCCGAGTTGCGCACCCTGGGCGGGCGGCTCCTCCTTCGCTACTCAGGCACCGAGCCCAAGGCGCGGCTGCTGGTCGAAGGGCCCGATACCACAGCGCTCTCA
This sequence comes from Limisphaerales bacterium, assembly GCA_046703605.1. GTDB lineage: Bacteria > Verrucomicrobiota > Verrucomicrobiia > Limisphaerales > UBA8199 > JAJYHY01. Next base: position 11,802 of record JBJKSV010000755.1, on the reverse strand, counting down.
CGCTGGACAAGCCAGATTTCGGAGGTCATCAAGCGGCACGTCGGCGCATAAGACCTCGATGCATCTGGCTCATCTCCGGCTTCGTGACTTTCGCAACTACGCGCGGCTGGACATCGGCTTTTCCCCTGGCTTCCATTTGCTGCTCGGGGACAACGCCCAAGGCAAGACCAACATTCTCGAGGCGATCTATCTTATCGCGACCTTGCGCTCCTTCCGCGGCGTGGGCGGCGCCCAGATGATTCGCCGGGGCCAAGGCGCTTACTTTGTCGGCGGCGTGGTCGTAGGCCAGGGGGAACACGAAGTCAAACTCTATTGGTCGGTGCGCGAGCGCAAGCTCACCCTCGATGGCCGCCCGGTACGCAAGCTGACCGATTACCTGGGGGTTGCGCGGGCGGTGGTTTTCTGCACCGAAGACCTCCAATTGGTCAAGGGCCCCGCGCGGGGTCGCCGGCGGCTTCTGGACTTGCTCTTGTCGCAGACGGTTCCTGCGTATCTGGCCCTGCGCCAGCGTTATGCCCTGGCACTTCGCTCGCGCAACTCGCTGCTCAAGCAAACGGCCCCCGACGCCGCGGCGTTGGAAGGCTTCTCGCGTGAACTGGTCAGCGCGGGCGAGTCCATCATCCGGCTCCGGGCCGGCCTGGTGCGCCAGTTCGCTCCGCTTGCGACCTCGGCCTGCCAGCGGATCTCCCACCAGGCCGAGGAACTGGGCCTGGAATATCGGCCGAATGTCAAGCGGGATTTTGCGGTCGAACTCGCCCAGTCTCGCGCCCAAGAACGACTCTACCGGACGACGGTCGTCGGCCCGCATCGGGATGAGATGCATCTCCTCCTCAACGGTTGCCCCGCGGCCCAATTCGGCAGCGAAGGCCAAAAGCGCACGCTCGCCATCGGCCTGAAGCTGGCGCAAGCCGAGTACCTCACCGGATTCCATGGCGCCCCGCCGATGCTGCTCATCGACGACATTATGGGTGAACTGGACGCGAAGCGGCGGGCTGGCTTTTTGCCCCTGCTCGAACAGAGCCGTCAATCACGCGGCCAGGTCTTTATGACCGCGACGGAAGAGAACTGGCCGCGGGAGTTGGGCGCCAATCTTCAGCGTTGGGTCGTGAGGGAAGGGACGCTCCAGAGCCGAGAATGAATGGAAAACAACGAACAGCCGACAGAGAGCGGCGAACATCCAACGTCCAACACGCAACAATCCAACAATCCATCACTCCACCGCTTCACCGCTCCAGTTCAGATGTAAAAGTCCAGGCGGTCCATATAGTGGGCGAGGATGCCTTCGGTTCGTTGGTTCTCGGCCTCTACGAGGTCTTTGATTTGGCACAGGGAATGATTCCAGAGCACGTCATGGACATAAGCGGGGAAGAGGCGGCGGAAAACCCACCACAGAGGCCGAGTCAGCCAGGAGGCGCCGCGCTTGAAGTTGAACGCCACGTAGATCGAGAGGGCACAGATTCCATCACCGAGCTTTTCGATCTCGAAGATGAGCACCCCGCCGCGGGCAAACCCGTCCTGAACGCGGTACACCGCCAAATGGCCTCCCGCCAATTGCTCCAGTATCAGGCTGAAGCAGCATCCCGGCCATAGGACCTCGTAGCGAATGACGCATCCCGGAGTGTTGGGCTGACCGGCAACTCTCTGCACCTTCAGCCATCTTGGGCGGAGGTAACGCCGGTCCGCTTCGCCGAAGAAGCCAAGCTGTTCGAGGATCTTCTCGCGCGGGGCCGCGATCTTGATAGTGTACATCCGCTCGAACTCAAGCGTCCCCGGGTCCGCTACGCTCGCGTCGGCCATCAATCGCGAGAACTGCTGCCGCTTTTGCTTGAGCCGTTCGACGGCGACACCCGTGGTAAAGCGGCCAAATCCCTCCCATCTCAGGCCAAAACAGAGTTCAGTGAGGTAGTTTCTCAGCGTGATGAGCGCTCCTCCAGTCAAGACCGACACCACGGTGGCGGGGTGTGCCATGGCAAAGAAAATGTCGCGATACTGATCGTCTCCGCTGGCGATGCGCCAGAGGAGGCTTTCGAGATGGCGCCGTCCACTGGGGGTGGATTTGCGCTCGGTGATGACGGCCTGGTACAGGACGCGGCTCAAGACCGAGGAGCTGAAAAAGATGCGATGCAGCAGAAACACCAGGGAGGCGAAGCGGTTGTCAATGCGGAACTGGCGAAGTGTGGGTTCATAACCCTCTTTAAGGCTTGCCGCGTCGATACCGCGCGTTAGAACCGTTTCGGCCAGGGCCTGCGCGGTTTGGTACGCCGAGAGAATTCCGTCCTTGTAAAGCCTGGCGGTGACGACGTCGCCGATGGCCGCGATGCGATCTCCGTAGGGATTTCGCGCCGAGCCAGTGACCATATTCGGCCTGCAAAGGCAGACCGGCTTGAACTCAACGGCTGGGGAGATCAGCTTCCGGATGTGGGGTAACTCCAGGAACCGCCTCATGATCTCCTGGTTCTGCCCGCGAGTCACCGCCGCGTCCACGCCGGCTCCCACCAGCACGACGGTAATGAAGCCCCGCTTCGGCACGAGCGAACACATCTCCAGCGGCAAGGACTTGGAGCCGTACTCCACGAAGTGAATGGCCCCTGCCAGGCTGGGCGGAACCTTCGGCCAGGCTTGCAGCTCAAAGATCAGAGAGCGCCGAACACGCGGCGGCCGAAAGCCGGGCAACAACCGCCGCAGGCATTGAAGTATCCGGCCCTGCCCCGGAGGTAGTCCGATACCTTCGTTGACCCCGGCGGCAAACACGGCCAGGTCCGCCTCCAGTCCCGCTTCGACTCCCTGAACCCGGTAACGAATGAGCGGCTTTCCATTCTCCTGCCGTATGACATCGATCACCTCTCCGCAGATCAGGCTGGCTCCCGCGCGCAAGGCCTCATCCAACAGGCAGGAGTCGAAACTCCTCACCCCGAAAGATTGCTTGTCCGGCCGTGACCCGCGATAGACCGAGAGCATTTCGCGGTTCTCTGGCACCTCCAGTTCAATATTCTTCCAAAAACCCTCGATCGTGATCGATTCAATACGGCTTTGGATTACCTCTTCCGGAAGCCGCAAATCAAGCGCCTGCAGGATGTCGTTCAACCTTGGCGAGATGCCTCCGGCGCAATAGTTGCACCCCCTCCAGCACTCGGGCGGCTGTGCCGGCGCCTTCGGCGCCACCGGTCGCCGGCGCTCGAATATTACCGTTCTGACCTCTCTCCGCAGCTCCTTGGCTCTTGCCAGCAAACGGATCGCATAAAACGCCCCGGCGGGGCCGCCGCCAATGACCGCCACGGTCGCCCCCTCCTCGAGCTTGATTCGCTCTTCGTTGCTCGAAGGCTTAGACATAGGCACTCAGGACAGGTCGAAACCGAACCGCGGCGCCCGGCTTCGAGCTGCGCTTGGTCCACCGGGCCTCCGTGCCGGACGGCGCCGGCGCGGCGGGTCGCGCGGGCCAGGCGGTCAGACGCTGTCCCGTGCTCAAGAGGTCGTTCATGTTCTGTATGTTGATTGCTAATGGGTGCCATGACGTGACATATCTTGTCCAGGACTAACCCATTCTTGTCCTGTTGCGAGCCAATGCCCATACGTTTGATACGCTGCGGACCTCTGCGCCTTGCCTCAACACCGCGGCTGGAACCCGAGAAGCGGCGTTGGCAGCAATGGGCAACCGTTGAAAGCCAGAGCTTGCCGTTCATCGCGGAGGCAGGCGATCAACATCGTGTGAGCGTCGCGCCACCTCTGCTCGAAGAAGGGATTCATACCCGGAAATGGATTCCTCGTGCCCACGAGCGACTGGCTAGCACGGCCCGATCATGCGGGCAAGGCTCCTCTGGACTGGCGTGTCGATGCCTGAGGGTCCCGCGATTACCCCGCTAGCCTTATGACTATGACGTTGTGCGACCTAGGGCACCTCTTTCGTTGGTCCTGGATTTGGGCCAACGCTCGCGAACTGGCGGGTGATGGTCTTTCTGGTGTGGTCTCTCCTTGCTTCGATGACAATCCGGCCTTCCGGTGAAGGGGTGACCTGGTCCAAAAAGAGGCCGTCAGCGGCCACGGGAATCGCCTCGCCATTGGCGACGAGGGCCGTTCCGGGTTCGGCCCAGCCGTGGATATCAACGGCGCAGCCTGCGGCCACGGGCGAATATTCCCGAGGAATTGTCTGGAGAATGACGCGGGGCGATTTGTCCAGGGCGAGGGTTTCCTCAATGGCCTGGCGGCGGGCGCGGTAGAGCACGTCGGGGTCTTCGGTGTGGTGGTAATAATCGGCGACAACCTGGGAGGCAATTTCAAGGCCGCGCTGGCGTGGGTCGATGAGGGCAGCAACACGAGGCGAGAGGGTCGCCCGTATCCGCGCGATCTGGTCTTGAAGCAGCCACAGGCACTCATAATCCTCCAGTCCGTTGCGCGTTTGTTCCCAGCGGATGGAATCGAGGAGGCCGTCCTTTTTGGGATAGACCAGCCAGCCATCGCCGCGATGGAGCCCGGGAGCGTTGATCGGGTCGTCGGTCCAGGCGTTGAATCCCCAGTGCAGGTAGCCGGCCAGATGATAGCGATAATTGAGCCAGGGCATCAGCCGGGTTTCGATTAGGGGGACGTCAACAGTCTTGTTCAGCAGCGATCCGCCCTGGTAGATGCCCACCGTGTAATACCAAAGCTCGTTTCCCTGGCGCTGTGCGGCCTGGTAGGGGCTGTACCACGTCGCCAGGTGGTCAAGCTTGGGCACCCACACTTCGAGGTCACCCAGGCAATGCGGCGTCTCAATCGCGTCGATGCGCCGCAGTTCAGGGGCATAGCGGTGGACAAAGTCGGAGGCCTTCCGCCAGGCCATGACATTGTGGTCGGATGGCTCGTCGGAGATATGGAAGACGGTCTTGTCGAGCCAGCCCTTGGCGCGCAGGTGATTGACAAAGGCTGGCAGGAATTGCGGCAGGAATTCCTCACCGGAAATGGATTGGCGCCCTCCGCCCGCGTCTCTCACGGAAAAATGGTCGAGCACAATCTCGCTGCCTGACCAACCGCCCTTGCCAAAACCGGCGACAAAGCCAGTCTCCAGCAGGTCCATGTGGCCGGTGTCCCAAAACACCTGGGCCATCTTGTCGAAACGTGAGAAATCAAAATCCAGTTTGCCCTCCGCCGAGCGGCGGCACCCGATAAGACCCAGGCCAAGCCGGAACACGTTCTGGCGGTGGGAGGCCATATTCTGGGCATAGACCTTAAGCAGTCTGTAGAACGCCGCCTCGCCGGAGGAATCGAGTTGATGATGCTTTGCAAACTCAGAAGTCGAGAACCATTCAGTAACAAAGAGATGACGCTGCTCAGGGAGCGTCAGGGGATAGACATGGAGCAACACCGGCATGGAGACGCGGGTATTGCTGGCCGTTGCCGTGAAGGTGGCGTTGTATTCACCGGGGTGCGCCGTCCGCGGGATTTTGATCGTGAGATAGACCGCCTGGCGGGTTCGGTTGGTGATGGAGCAATGCCGGTCGTCGCTCAGGTAATCCGGAAACCAGGCTGGAGCGGGGCGGGTGAGGGTTTGTTTCTGGCGGTTGGGTGAATTCTCTTGGATGAAGATGCTGCCCACGAAGTTCCAGCGGAGGTCTTGTCCCGGGATGGAGGCGTCGCCGTTCACTTGCTGGAACGGAGTCAAGGAACAGGTCACGCCCTTCAAGTCCTTGTGAGCCGCGAGCACGCATTGGCCGGAGACAGTTTCGCCACGCAAGCCGGAGAGGCGGAGGGCGCCGTGCCTGCCGCCAAGAGAGCCGTAGCCGTCGTCGAATACGCGGCGCAGGTCCGTGGTGGGAAGGCATTCGAGAGCCGGAGAGGCGGCTTGAAGCGCGAAGGCGGCGGCCAGGACTGCGTACGAAGCCAGAAGAAAACGAAAGGCGCTATTCATAGAGCAGGGGGTGTTTTCGCCAGTCATTGTTCTTGTCAAAGCCGTATTTCATGACGCGCGGCCGGCGCTCACGCAGCCGAACGGATTCGATGCCCAGATAATAGCCCTGAGAGCGGGGGTCTTTGCCGACGCATTCCAGGCGCAGGGTATAGGTTCCCGGATCGGGCCAGAAGTCGAGCAGGTGGAATTCGCGATTCTCGACTTCCGGGGTGTAGAAATCCATCGGCTGCTGGAGCTTCACGCCGTCGAGATAGGCCTGGTAGCGGCCGAAATCGTAGGAGGTTGTCATGTTGAGCAAAAGGCGGAGCGGCTCCTTTTTCTTGACTTCAAACGGGATTTCCACCCAGGCGCCTTTCGATTCCGTCGGCATGTAAAGGAGTTGCGGCCCCGGATAGAGGTCGAGCTGCTGGAGGCGCGCGTCACCGGCGCCGTGATGCGCGGCGTCGGCAAAATCGCGGGCATAGGCAATGACCCGTGCCAGACTCGGCAAGGTGCGGTGAGCGGCGTCAGGAGCGCGGGCGGTGAAAGTGGGCTGGCCGGTTTGATACCAGTAGGCAACGCTGGAATAATCATCCTGGCGCTCATTCCAGCTCATGCTCTTGTGGTCGGGGTTTTCATCCGGGGGAAGCCACCCGTAGTGTTCGATGGTGACCTTGATGCCGGTATTGAAGACGATTGGGTCATTGAGATGCCAGCGATAGGCGCTGGTGTGGCTGCCGACAATGCCCCACTGGTCGAAATAGGGCACCCCGGAATAGGGTGTGCTGGTCTTCTTCAATCCCCAGGCGGAGAGGAAGTAATCTTCGGTGCCGGTGCCCCAGATGGAAGGCGCCGTTTCACCATCGATATAGATCTTTTCGTCGCCCTCGCCGAACCACGACGGGCTGCGGGTGCGGACGGCCAGGACGGTGCCTACGTAGTGGCCTTTTCCTTTGGTGTCGAGAATGAGGTAATCCTTGCCCTGCTCGACCGGGTATTCCTGCCGGTACTGTGCATAGAAATAAGGCGTGTCTTTAGGGATCTTCTTCTTCTTTATCCAATCGATATTGTAGTAAAGAAGGCTGATCGGCTTTTGGCTCTGGTTGATGATCTCGATGCGCGCGGATTTCCGAAAATGAATCTGCCAGAAGCAATAGTAGGAGTCGAAGTCTTAGACCACTACCGGAAGGCTGATGACCTGGATGCGTTTGCCGAAGCAATTGGCGAAGAAATCACCCACCGGGGCCTCGACCGCTGGCCTTGGATTGCCGTCCCAGAACATGCGCAGCAGCATTTCCTGGTGGTTGGCCGAGCCGTTCTTGGCCCAGGGCTGCGGTTCGGGACCGAGGAAGGTAATCCAGATATGCGTGATGACGCCGGGCCCCTTTGCGTCGAGCAGGACATGGGTCTTGCCGGGGGGAACCCGGAAATTATCGAAGTTGCTCCGCTCTTTGTCGTCGCCTTCAGGCGGGGCGTTGGGGTCGTACTTGCCGTCTTTGCCCGCCCGGAAAGTTGAGCTGGCCCGCATGCTGCGGCCCTCGATGGGCTTGGCCAGGTCTTCGAGCAGACCGCCGGCAAGGAGCGAATGGGCTTGAAAAACGAAGGCGCAGGAAGATGCCAGGAGCAAGAGACAGGTGGCTCGTTTCATGAGGCGGAGAATGCGCGGCGCCAGACCATGGGGCAAGGCAAAATTCAGCGTGTGCGTCACTTGGGGAGGACCACGGAATACACGGAGTACACGGAAAGAGGCGATCGGCGACTGGCTTATGGCGTGGGTTTCGCGCCCCGGCGATTCGCCGCCCCTGTCCTGGCTTTCTTCCGTGTGCTCCGAGTGCTCCGTGGTTCTCTCTGCGGGTGAATTATTCCCGGGCGAAGATGCGGCGGATGACTTCTTCAATGGGGACTTCCTGGATGTCGATATCGGTGACCGGCAGCTCATCGAGCAAGGCCTTGCACACGGCGATGACCCGCTCGCGCTTGACCTTGAACTGGACCGTGCCGGGGGTTTGCTCGAGAATCTCGCCAAATTGGCGGAGGAGTTCGAGGGGCGGGTTAGCCCCGGTGGCGCATTGGATGGTTACGAGCTTGGAGTCGGCGAAGCGGTCGAGGATTTCGCTGAGGCGGCCGTCAAAGAAGATGCTGCCGTGGTCGATGATGATGACGCGCTGGCAGAGGGCCTCGATGTCGGCCATGTAATGGCTGGTGAGCAAGATCGTCGTTTTGTGGCGGGCGTTGTGCTCTCGAAGGAACTCGCGCACAATTTGCTGCGAGACGACATCAAGGCCAATGGTCGGCTCATCCAAAAAGAGCACCTTTGGTTCATGCAGCAACGACGCGATCAACTCCATTTTCGCCCGTTCCCCCAGTGAGAGTTCGCGCACGCTGACGCCGAGCTTGTCCCGCACGCCAAGCAGTTCGCTCATCTCGTCCACACGTTGTTGGCGCACCGCTGGAGCAATGCCGTAGATCCTCGCATTGAGGTCGAAGGACTCGTTAGCGGGGAGGTCCCACCAGAGCTGGTTTTTCTGGCCCAACAACAGGGCGAATTGCCGGCGGTAGCCATCCTGTCGTTCCCAAGGCACGAAACCGAGCACCCGGGCGGAGCCGGAAGTGGGATAGAGCAGGCCGGAGAGCATCTTAAGCGTCGTAGTTTTGCCTGCGCCGTTAGGCCCGAGAAATCCGACCAACTCACCCGGTTCGATCTGGAAGGTCACACCGCGAACAGCAAGGGTCTGCTCGTAGGTGCGGCGAAAGAGGCCCTTGACCGCGCCTTTGAATCCGGGCGCCTTCTTATACGTGCGAAAGGTCTTGGTCAGCCCGGCGGCTTCGATAATGGGCATACCCTCAGTGACGGGCGCTTGGACAGGCTACACGTTGCAGCCCCGAGCGAACACCTATCCACACGAATACTTCATCCTTTGTGTTCATGGGTGTGCATTGGCGGCTGGTACTTTGTCGTTCATCCGGCGAACTCCTCAGCGGCGCGAATGGCCGTCTGCTCAGCGGCTGAGCTGCTTCTCCAGGTAACTGACGACCTGGCGCACGTTGGGATCCACTTCCATGCGGTCTTTAACCTGCCTGCAGGCGTGGAGGACCGTTCCGTGATCGCGTCCGCCGAAGGCCTCGCCGATGGTGCTGAGGGAACTCTCGGTCATCTGACGGGAGAGGAACATGGCGATCTGGCGGGGGAAGGCGATGTTCTCCGGACGGCGTTTGCTGGTCATGTCGGCCAGGCGGATGTCAAAATGTTCGGCGACCTTCTTTTGGATAGCGTCAATGCTGATCGCGCAACGCCCCTCTTCGTGCAGCACCTCCCGGAGCAGGCCCTCAACCACGTCGATGTTGAGTTCCCGGCCGGTCAATGCGGCGTAAGAGGCCACCCGGATCAGGGCGCCTTCCAACCGCCGCACATTACTTCGGATTCGGTTGGCGAGGAATTCCAGAATTTCCGCGGGGAGGTCGGCTCCCATGAGCTGGGCCTTTTTATCCAGAATGGCCCGCCGCATTTCCACGTCCGGCGGCTGCAGGTCCGTTACCAGGCCCCACTCGAAGCGCGACACCAGCCGCTGCTCCAGGTTTTGGATCTCGCTGGCGGGCCGGTCACAGGTCAAAACAATCTGCCGCCGATTCTCATGGAGGGTGTTGAAGGTATGAAAGAACTCCTCCTGGATACCCTCCTTGCCCGCCAAAAACTGGATGTCGTCAATCAGGAGCACTTCGCTTTGCCGATACTTCCTTCGGAACCGGACCAGTTGGTTGTTGCGGATGGCGTCGATGTATTCGTTGGTGAACTTCTCCGAAGAGACATAAGATACGCGGGCGCCTTTTTTGTGTGCCCCGACATGGTGACCGATGGCATGCAGAAGGTGAGTCTTGCCCAGCCCGACTCCACCGTAGAGAAAGAGCGGATTGTAGGATTTTCCCGGGGCCTGGGCGACAGCCAGCGCGGCGGCGTAGGCAAAATTGTTGTTGCTGCCAACGACGAAGGTATCGAAGGTGTTGTTGGGGTTGAACCCTCCATCCACATCGTTGTGGTTTCGTTCTGCCCCCGGCTTAACTAATTTGGGCTTTTCGGCGGCCGGATCCGGGATGAATGTCGGCGGTTGGTGTGCCGCCGTCTCGACCACCCTGAAGTCGATCTCAAGCTGCTGACCTGAGACCACACCGACGACGTCCTTGAGAAGGCTCTGGTAATTATCCTTGAGCCAAACCTCACAAAAGTCGTTGGCCACATCGAGAACCAATCGCTGGTTATCGCAGGCCGAGGCCCGCAACGGAGCAAACCAGAGATTGTACGTATCGACACTCAGCATCGAGCGGAGCCGCTGCTGGGCTGCAGTCCAAATCTTATCTGCGGAGGTGCGCATTTCTCGTTCCCAAAAGCCCGCCGCCGGGCATTTTATTCACTTATGGCTTCATTGCCTATTCAACACCCTCTTGGAGCGGGACTTGCATCAGCAAATCCAGCTCCAGCCCTTGAATTCCGACCGACCTTACCCAGCTAAACCAAAGCAGCAGGCATCCGGTAATGAGACGCAAGCTGCTGTAACAGAACGAACTAGAAAATCCAACACTGCCAGACCGACCGGCCCGGACCCGGTTGACTCCCGGATGGGTAACCGGCATTACGAAGCCCGAGCGCCTTTTCTAGAAAAAAGCCGTCCAAGTTGCGAGGACAACATATTAACTCTTATTCACGAGTTATTCACATCGAGCCGGCCCCACAAAAACGGACCCGTTTTGGCGCTCCGCCCCACCAACCTGCCACTGCGGGGCGTCCCGTTGCCCTTTCAACCCTCATACGGCCTGTTCTCCGGTTTCTTCGGTGCGGATACGAAACGCGTTTTCCACAGGGAACACGAACACTTTCCCGTCCCCGATCTTGCCGGTCTTGGCCGCCTTGAGAATGGCGTCCGTGGCGGGGGCAATCATACTGTCCCCCAGGACAATTTCAATTTTGATTTTGGGCAAGAAATCGACCGTGTATTCGCTGCCGCGGTAGATCTCGGTGTGGCCCTTCTGACGCCCAAATCCCTTTACCTCAGAAACGGTCATGCCTTCAACTCCAAGGCTGGAGAGGGCTTCCTTAACGTCTTCCAATTTGAATGGTTTAATGATGGCCTCGATCTTTTTCATAGCTTGCGTCCGTTGAGCAGTGCCCCCGATAGTAACAACAGGTTAGACCCTGTAAACACGAATATTGAATCGAAGAGACCAGGGCGGTGAAACTGGCCCCGGATAGCCCCCTGGCGCATCGGCGCCTTGGTGAACTCTTCATGGAGCAGCTCAAGTTCGAACCGACACGCATGGACTGATGTTTGCCAGGGCCCAGGAGAGTGTCAATCCAGGTGTTCGTGCCCGATTGCCGGCCCTTGACGTGGCCGGGCCAGGCATTATGAGTACTGCGGTATGCAATTGGATCGGCTTACTGTCAAATCTCAAGAGGCGTTGCAGGAAGCGCAACGCATCGCTCAGAATTATTCGCATCAGGAAGTGGATGGCGAACACCTCCTCCTGGCTATGCTCAGCCAACCGGAGAGCCTCATCCCGGACGTGCTGCAGCGGGTGGGTGTCGCCCCGGCCAGCCTGCGGCCCGACCTGGAGCGCGAACTGGAGCGGCGCCACAAAGTCCAGGGAATCAGCTCGACCGATCTGTTCCTGAGCGCCGACCTCAAGCGGGCGCTCGACGCCGCGGAGTCGGAAGCCAAGAAACTCAAGGACGATTATCTGAGCGCCGAGCATCTCCTGCTGGGCCTGCTGGAGCAGGGCGGGTCGTCGTTGAAGAAGATCCTCCAGGCGCACGGCCTGAAGCGGGACCGGATTTTGCGCGCCTTGGCCGAGATTCGCGGCAACCAGCGCGTGACCGATCCCAATCCCGAAGACAAGTTCAAGGCGCTGGAGAAGTATGGGCGCGACCTGACGGCCCTCGCCCGGCAGGGGAAAAT
>JBJKSV010000754.1:0-4265 GCA_046703605.1 Limisphaerales bacterium | reverse complement strand
TCTCAAATCCGACAACGCCCCCTCGCCCCCGCTCGCCCCGGAACCGCAGTCCAGCCTCTCTTCGCTCTTTGCCTGTCATCACGAAGGCGTGCAACCGGACTTCATGGCCCTCGCCAAAGGTCTGAGCGGCGGCTATCTGCCCATGGCCGCAACGCTCACCACCCAGGCCGTGTTCGACGCCTTTCTGGGCGACTACGCAGAGTTTAAGACGTTCTTTCATGGGCATAGCTTCACCGCAAACCAGCTCGGCGCCTCCGCCGCTCTCGCCAGCCTCGATCTGCTCAACACGCCCGCCTCTCGCCACGCCCGCCTCCGGCTCGAAACCGGGCTCCGCGACGCCCTCAAGTCCCTCTGGCATCTCCCCATTGTCGGAGACATTCGCCAGGTCGGCCTGGTGGCCGGTATCGAATTAGTGAGGGACTGGCACACCCGCGAACCCTTCGATCTGCGCCAGCGCGCCGGCATTGGCGTCTGCGACCTCATGGCCGAACGCGGAGTGCTCACCCGCCCCATCGGGAACATCGTCGTCCTAATGCCGCCCTACTGCACCACGCGCATTCAAGTGCAAAAGATGGTGCAAGCCCTGCACGACGCCATTGGCGACTGGCACCGGCAGCAAAAAGCCCACCGGTGAGGCTGGGAGAGCGAGATCCGGTGTCGGATATTCGATGTCCGGTCTGCCGTCAGCCTGCCGCCTCATCACCCCCTTCTTGCACCCATACATTGATCCATGAATCCACCATCCATCACCCATCACCCATTATCGCGCTGGAATGGCCGTGGTTTCACGCCAGGAGAATCCGGCCTATCTCATCATAGGTCTCCACCACGCGCGTGGCGTTGGCCAGGGCTTGAGCCGTGTAGGTGTTGGTGATGGCGATAACGCGCATGCCGGCGGCCAGTGCGGCCGCGACTCCCGCCTTGGAATCCTCTATGACCCAGCAAGCCGCCGGCTCAACCTCGAGCAACGCCGCCGTCCGCAGAAAGATATCTGGGGCGGGCTTGCCGCGCGGCACATCCGCAGCGGTAACAACCACTGGGAAGAACCGGCCCAGATCGTCGATGCGCAGCACCTCCTCGACGACGAGCCGTTCCGATCCCGATGCCACGGCCAGGGAAAAGCGCTCAGCCAAGCCACGAACCAGCTCCCGCAGACCCTCGAACAGGGGCTTATCCCGCCGGATAATCTCCAGGGTCCGCTCGCGCTTCATCGCCAGCAGTTGGGCGAGGGTGTAAGGTGGCTTGTGCGCCGCCACAAAATCGGCCCAAAGCTCCTGGTCGCTGCGCCCCACATAATCGGCAAATCGCAGCGCCAACCGCCCACCGTAGCCGATCTCGCGCACCACATCCAGAAAGGCCCTTTCGTGGCGCGGTTCGCTATCCACAATGACACCGTCCATATCGAAGATGACCGCTCGGTGCTGCGTCATGAGGTCGCTCTCCGTCCGGAACTGCACGTATGCCCGCGCCGATTCCGCTTCCGCTTCTGCGTCCTGCGTGAAATGGGGCTGGTCCGGCCCGCTGGTCCGGCCTCAGCGGCCAACAAGAGCTTAGACACGTTCACGAGGTGGCTTCAATCACCTCGCGCCAGCGTTGAGGAACGCCCTCCCAGGCAGCGCGGTAGGTAGCTTCCAGCGGCACATTGACGTAATGCTCGGGCGCAAGGAAAAGCGGCATTTCAGGGAGTTGGGCGCCTAACCCGATCGGTTCGACATAAGCGGTGAAAAGGCCGGGGGCGCGCACGACATAAGCGGCCAAGGTCAGCGGCCGATCTGCCGGGGCGGTGTAGGCTGTGCCGCCGATCAGGGGCCAAAGCGCGCCGTGAATGCCTGCCGGGTCAACCGAGGTGGGCGGCCACAGATCGAGAATCAACAGGTGATAGCCCTGCCGCAGGGCCGCGGCCGCTTTGTCCAGGAAAGCCTGCAGCATTGCCTGAGTGTCTTTGTTGCCCGGTGAAACGATTTCAATAAAGGCGATGATTCGGTCGCCGGTCGCATGACGGATGGTGATCCGGCGTTGGCGCAGGGCTAGCGCAGCCGCCTCCCGGGTAGTAGCCGATACGCTGACGCGCGGCGGGGCGTCGGTGACGGTCAAAACGGCTGAGCCGCCGCCTGTGCTGTCAAATTCCTCCCTTAATACGCCGGCTCCTCCAGGGCTTTCGGTCCGTTGAAGCGTGAGCACATCGGGAATGGTTTCGCCCGCGACTTGCTCGGCCAGCGCATAGTAGCCAGGCGGCAGCAGGCCCCGGTTCAGTGCCCGGCACAACTCAGCAATCCAAGCCAGATGAAAATGGTGGAATGTTCCAGCGGTGACGCGGCTCCAGTCATGCGCGGGCATAGTCGCCTTTCATTTTCCACAAAATCGCCAGTTTTTCCTGACGGGTCAAATCGTTTTGGTGGGACAAAGAACTTCGACAAGTGGGGCCAGAGGACTTAACCTCGGTGGATGAAATCGCTACGAACCTTCCGGAGTATCTCCATCGGCATTCTGCTCTGCGTCCTATCCGTCGGCCCGCTGGCCGCTCAGGAGTTGAAGATAGCCTCGGTCGGCGACTTTCGCCTTGAAAATGGGCAGTCTATTCACGACCTGAAGATCGGTTACCGCACGTTGGGAAAGCTGAATCCGCAACGCTCGAATGCCGTCCTCTTTCCCACCTGGTTTACTGGCACGACCGAACAGTTAGTGGGTTTCGTAGGGCCGGGCAAACTGGTCGATGGTTCCAAGTACTTTGTCATCCTGGTGGACGCCCTGGGCGACGGCGTCTCGTCCTCGCCTTCCAACAGCCGAATGCAGCCGCGCATGCAATTCCCCCGGTTCAACATTCGTGACATGGTCAAATCCCAGCACGACCTCGTGACGCGCGTTTTGGGAATCCATCACCTGCACGCGGTCATCGGCATTTCCATGGGCGGGATGCAGACCTTTCAGTGGATGGTGTCTTATCCTGGCTTCATGGACGAGGCGATTCCCATCGTCGGTTCCCCACGGCTTGCCTCCTATGACTTGCTGCTCTGGACGGCGGAGCTCCACGCCATTCAATATGCCAAGGACTGGGACCATGGGAATTACACTTCGCCACCCGTGGACGCCATGGACACCGTCGCCGACATCCACACCCTGAACCTTACCACTCCCACCTACCGCGTCGAGCACACCGCACCCGCCAGTTTTCCAATGTTTCTGGCCGATGCGGAGCAATCCACCCTCAAGTCCTTCGATGCCAACAACTGGGTTCGCCAGTTGCAAGCCATGATGGCCGACGACGTGGCCGCGCCCTTCGGCGGCTCCATCGAGAAAGCCGCATCGGCGGTCCGAGCCAAGGTGCTGGTCATTCCCAGCCCCCAGGTCCACATGGTGAACCCCCTTCCCGCGCTGAATTATGCCAAACTCTTCCATGCCCAGGTCTTCATGCTCACCTCGGATTGCGGCCACTTGGCGGTAGGCTGCGAGCAGGAGCAAGTAAACCAGGTAGTCAGCGCGTTCCTCAATCCCTCTCCTTAGTGGCGATGGGCGCAAACACGCTGACGTGCCGACCAAGCCTGCTCCCCCGCAATCGCAAATCGCAAATCTAAAACCGCAAATCGTGAATACGTCACCGAACTTACGCCCGGGAGCACTTAGGCGTTGTTCCCAGGGGGTTGGCCGCGCGCCGCTCCTTTGAAGATGCCTTGGCCTTTCGACCGGCTTTCCTCCCTTCCTCGAAAGCCGCTCTTGCAGTAACCCGAGCACCGCCGACGTTCCTCCTTCCCACTCCTACCTCAAACCTGTACTCCAGCAGAACGGGCCGGCACCCTCGCCCCGGCTCACGCCGGCTTTTTCTGGCCCCCCCAGTCCGCCCCCTGGCTCGGTATGGCGTATTTTCCGGGCCGGATGTCCGCGCCGGTTTGCCGCGCATAGACCTGGGTGAACTCGGCCCCGATGAAGAGAATCAGGGAGGAGTAGTAAACCCACATGAGGATCAGCACGATCGAGCCGGCCGCTCCGAAGGGGGATGCCGTGCTTTGGTGGCCAATGTATAGGCTCAAAAGGTATTCGCCGGCGATAAACAGCAGGGCGGTCGTGAAGGAACCCACCCAAACGTCCTTCCACGGAACCTTCACATCCGGCAGCACCTTGAAAATCAGCGCGAAGAGCAAGGTGATGATGGCCAGAGACACCACCAGGTTGATTGCCTGGGCGACGAATCCCGGCAGGTGAATGGCCTGGCTGACCGTCGGGTAAAAGCTCGAAATGAAGGTCGTCAGCGCCATCGAGGCAAGGAAGAG
>JBJKSV010000753.1:0-5040 GCA_046703605.1 Limisphaerales bacterium | reverse complement strand
TCCCGATTGCCCCAATCCCATATAGACGGTCCGGATTACCTGAATGTCCTCAGGGTATGGGACATCCCCCAGATGCTGCGCATGCTTGGAGACCGGGCCGAGGTCAAGTCGTGGCGGTAAGCAAGAGCAAGCGCGAGAGCAGGAGGAAGGACCTGGCACCTCTTCGGAGGCATTCAAGTTTAGTAACAGCGCCGCGCGCCGTACCGTTCTACTCGTAGCATAGAATATTCTGGCTAGCGAGCCGGCGCTCAGACCGCTTTCGCGCTTTCATTGACCATTGGCCATTAGGCATTGAGCATTAGGCATTGAATGAAGAATGCTCAATGCTCAATGCCTAATGAGAAATGCCGATGGGGACCAATGGAATGGCAGCCTGGAATTTGACCTGGCTAGCACGTATGTCAGTGTTCAAGGACTCCAGCACGATCCCTGCCCTCGGTTCATAACGCAAATCGGCCATTTCGTCCCGCTCTTCCGGTTTTTCATCCCGATTCTGTAACCGCCATAGGCATCTCCAGCGTCCACTCTTTCCGTAGTGTGGCTACTATCGAATTTTCGTTGTTGTCGGCACGGAACGGAATACATAAGCTTATCGCCCCGTTTCAGTGCCCACCAAGGTCCAAACCGAGGCGAGTGAACTACACGGTCCCATTATTATGTACAAAGCGATGAGAAATGCCTTGAAACCCAGAAATTCCGTTCTCCTTCTTGCAGTCATCACGCTAGGGCTTGGAAGCCAGTGCGTGAACGCCCAAATCCCGTCCGACTTTCCCCAGTTGATGATCTCCAGCAATGGCCCGGTGGCGCCGGGAGTCATCATCGGGACGATGGGCTGGCACGGGGCGGCAACCAATTCCTACGAGATAATCCTGGGTAATTCTGGCGAACCCACCTATGTAAATGAGCAGCAGGTTTTGTGGCGCACAGTGACTCCCAGCGGCCTCATTGCCGAGAGGCATGGGAACACCTGGAATCTCCGGGATGAGTCGCTCAAGGTGATCGATACATTCGCCCCCAAAAACGGCTACAATCTCGACGGTCACGATTTCAAGCTTCTGCCCAATGGGCATGCCCTTGTGCTCGAGTCTGAGCAATGGCCGGTGGATATGAGCCAGGTCGTTCCAGGTGGCCGCCCAGACGCGGTACTCCAGAGCCTGGTCTTCCAGGAACTCAATGCCGAAAAACAGGTCGTCTTCCAGTGGCGCGCCCGCGACCACCTGGCCATCACCGACTCGCTCGATTACCTGACCCAGCCGAGCGTGGACTGGACCCATGCCAACGCGGTAACCATCGACCCTCTCGACAACAATTACCTGGTCTCGCTGCGCGGCTTTTGCCAAATCCTGAAAATCAGCCGAACTACCGGCGACGTAATCTGGCGGTTGGGCGGCAAGGACAGCGACTTCACCTTCATCAACGAGCACCCGGAGAATGCGCCCTATTATTTCATCGGCCAGCACAATATTCACCGTTTGGCCAATGGCGATCTGATTTTCTTCGACAACGGCAACCTTCAGCCCCAGGGACCCGTTCCAGGCCGGACGTACTCCCGAGTGGTCGAGTATCATCTGGACGAGACCAACATGACGGCGACGTTGGTCTGGGAATACCGGCACATCCCGGACGAGCTGAACCCGGCCGAGGGCATCGTAAGGCGGTTCCGGAATGGCGACCCGTACCTACGGTGGGTCAATGCCGTTCTGCAATCAGACGCCCCGACGTTCACGGAGGTCAATGCCCAAAAGCAGGTAATGATGGAACTTTCCATTCCGGGATATAAGGGCCCTTCCATCTTGACCAAGCTCGTCTGGAATTCACCGGACCTGGTCCATTCAGACACTAACCTGGACATTGCCGCCGGACAGGTCTATAACGACACCAACGCGCACGTCTCCGTTGCGGTGAATAGCCTGAGCGGTTCGGGTTCGAACCAATTGGTCGCCAGCGAACATGATGATGCCGTGCGGTTTCCGCTCTTTTCGGGCAAGGCGCCCCAGGTCCTGGTGCCGCGCGTGACCCTCTCGGCCGCCGGCATTGACTCCTTGTCCGCCGACCTCACGTTCGATCTGCCTCCCAATGACTATGCCTTCGACACGCCCTTATACCATAATCCAGCCGACCTGACGGTCTATGAACGCCCGACGGTCGGCCAGGGCCAGTTCGTCGCCTTGCCAACCACTTACGACCCAGCCACCCAAACGCTCAAAGTCAGCACCACCCAGTTGGGCGAGTTCATCCTCGGCTATCCAGACCTGCCCGAAGTCCCCCTCCCGCCAATCCTTTATGGCCAGGCGACTCAAAGCTCCGTGGCTCAAGACGAACCCGTCCTGTTCCAGTGGACGCCCAAGGGCTTTGCCCGGACGTATCACTTACAGGTGGCCACAGACTCCGCTTTCAACAACCTGGTCGTGGACCAGAGCGGGCTGACCAACACAGATTACACGCTGGCCAGCCTTCAGCCCGCCACCAACTATTACTGGCGGGTGAGCGTCTCGAACTACGGCGGCGCCAGCGATTGGGCCACCGCCTCCTTTGCTTCGGCGCCGCCGACCGTCCAAGTCCTTGCCCCTAACGGCGGCGAGGCCTGGGAGCGTGGCATCCAATACTTCATTCGCTGGAAGGACAACTTTTCCGACAATGTCATCCTGGACCTCTATAAGAACGGCACTTTCGTTGAATCCATCGCCACTAACGCCAACAACGGCGCCTATTATTGGGAGGCGGACTTAAAGCAGCCGGTGGGTTCAGATTATTCGATAGTTGTGAGAAGCGCGACCAATTCAGCAGCGTCGGATATGAGCGACCAGCCCTTCAGCCTCATTGATGCCCCCACGCTCGGACCGGACTCGATAGTCCGGCTCCCGGCGGGCCAGACGCAACTGGCGCTGAGCGTCCCGGGGGCAACCCAGGCCACGGTGCTCAGTTCGACCAACCTGGTGGATTGGCAAGTGCTGCAAGCCGTGCCCTTGACCGATGGCAGCGCCGTGTTCACGGACAACAGCGCGACCAACTTCCCCACACGCTTCTACCGCGTGCGGGTGCCGTAATGAGGATTGGGCGTTTCGCGGTCCTTGGACCGCGGAACGCCCGCAAGGCCCGGAGATGAACTGAAAGAAAGGGAGCGGATTTGATGAAGGTAAAGAGATTAGGTTGGGTTGGCGCGGCAGCGTTGACAGTATTGGTTGCGGGCGGCAGCGCGCATGCACAACTACCGCCGGACTTCCCCAGCCTGACGGTGACAACCTACGATTCCAACGCCGTCGCGCCTGGTTACATTTTTCTCGGCACTTCGCAGGGGTCCACCAACACCGACGTCTATGCCATGATGCTCGGCAACGATGGCATGCCCGTCTGGTCGCAACACACCACAAATTTCGTCATGGATTTCAAGGTGTTGCCAGACGGCTACCTCCATTATGCGCAAGGCTTCTATTTTGGCCCCACCGCCGACACCGAGGTCTATCACGAAATCCTCGATACGAACTTCAACCACGTCGAGACCATTACCGCCGGCAATGGGTACGTCGCGGAGGGGCACGAGTTCCAGATGCTGCCCAACGGGGATGCGCTGGTGCTTGGCTACTACGACACACGGATGGATTTAAGCCGGTTTGTTCCCGGTGGTTGGCCCAACGCGCTGGTCTCGGGCGCCATCATTCAGGAACTG
Source organism: Limisphaerales bacterium (assembly GCA_046703605.1). Taxonomy (GTDB): domain Bacteria; phylum Verrucomicrobiota; class Verrucomicrobiia; order Limisphaerales; family UBA8199; genus JAJYHY01. The sequence continues at coordinate 1,373 of JBJKSV010000753.1, read as the reverse complement.
AATGCACAGCGCGACGTTGTCTGGCAATGGCGCTCGTGGGACCATTACCCCTTTCAACTGGGCATGGCTTTGAGCAGCCCGCTCAATCCCGCCGTGATTGCCTTTCACGTCAACACGGTCACCATGGACACTGACGGAAACCTGTTGATTTCAAATTTCCCGATAGATGTGGAGAAGATCAACCGCCAAACCGGCGATGTCATGTGGCACCTGGGCGGCCCCGCCAACCAGTTTTCATTCGCCAATGAAGACCCAAAGGAAGCGGCAGCTCACTTCGCCTGCCATGACGTGAACCGGCTGCCGAATGGCGACATCCTGTTCTTTTGCGATGGGGACGTAAACGCGACGCGCTCCTCGGCTGTTTACGAATATCAGATAGACGAAGTTCACAAGGTGGCCACGCTGGTCTGGAGCTACACGCCGGCCACACCCGTGTATTCCTGGAATTCGGGCAGCGCCCAGCGCCTGCCCAACGGCGACACCTTCATCGGCTGGGGCGGGGGCAATCCCGTGCCGGGCGTCGGCGGCAACGGCATCCACCAGGTCCCCGCCTGCACCGAGGTCAATCCCGCGGGCAACGTCGTTCTCCAAATGATGTTCAACGACCCAGCCGTCACCAGTTACCGCGCCTTCCGGTTTCCCTTCCCGCCCTCCAGCCAATCCACGGTTTATTACGGGGCCGAACTCATGGCCGGCAATTCGTACGATTTTGGCGGCACCGGCGTCAGTCTGGACGTTATCACGGGCGGCGGAGGCTACAACTCGCTCATTGTAACGCGCGAGCCCTACGCGCCCGTCAACCCGCTTTTCAATGGCAAACCGCCGCGCGTGTTGCCCATCCGGGTAAGCTTTTCGGAGAGTGCCAATCCTTCCATGCGAGCGACTGTTCAGTTTGACGGCCCCAGCTTCGGCTTTGTCGATCCGACCAATCTGACCGTCTATTGGCGCCCCCAAACCGGCCAAGGATTATTCGTTCCTCAATCGACCTCCTGGAATCCCGCCACTCAAAAACTCCGGGCCACCGTGAACCTGAACGCCCAAGGAGACGATTTTGGAGAATTCATCTTCGGCTACCCGGACACCGCGGAAGTGGCCTTTCCCCCGATTCTGAACGCGGTCGAGAATTACCCTGGGGTTCAGACCGAGGATGTTATCGCTCCCGCGGCGGCGCAGACCAATGTGACCTACTCCGTCAACCAGGACTTGCCCATCTCTCTATCGTGGTCCCCCCGGGGTTTCGCCTCGTGGTATCACCTCCAGATTGCCACAAACCAGGATTTTACCAATCCGATAGTGGAAATCCCTTACCAAACCCAGGCCTTTTATGTCTGGACCAACGCGGCCCCCAACACGACCTATTACTATCGCGTCAA
>JBJKSV010000752.1:0-2965 GCA_046703605.1 Limisphaerales bacterium | reverse complement strand
AAGGGCCGAGGCTGGACTGGGTGGGGTGGACAAATCGCGCATGGATTCTTGCATCAATTCATCACAGGCTTGGCTGGTAGATCGTGTCCATCGGGCAACGTGTTCTGCCCAAGTGCTCCCATTTTTCAAGTTGTAGGGCACAATCCAACAATCATGATGTTCGGATAACAAAAGGGTCCGCCACGCTCCATCCAGTCGCTTTTGGGGCCACGGCGCTGAACCGTGAATCCTGGCCAGCGCAGCCAGTTTTTCGGCCATGACGATTTTATTCTCAGCGGCCCTGACTTCCTGCGCGATCCGCTGGAGCACCTGGGCGCCCCAGACGAGGCTGACCTGCACATCCTCCTGCGAAAATCGCCAGTCCTGTGTGGGTTTTTGAATGGCGATATTCTCGAAATAATCCCGCCACGTCACATACTGAATGGGGTGGGCTCCCGCCTTTGGCCTGCTTCCCAGCCAAGGGCCATTGCGCCAGCCGGCGTCTTGAAAACACATCCCCACGGGATGTCGGATACCGGCTCGCAATGCCGCATCGATATAGCCCGTTGAATCATTCCATGCAATGGTTTGCCAGGTAGAATGCGGCTGCAACGCTTCGATTCCGTATCGTGGAACCGTGGGAATTGAGGCGCCGTCGGGGCCGATCCAGTTGACCAATTCGCCGCCAAAAGCCCGCGTGTAACCGCCCCAGCAGGTGTCGGGATTCTTCAGCACGGCATACTTAAAACCCAACGATTTCAAAATACCCGGCAACGCACTGGTAAACATCGGCTCTTCCGACGAGTAAGTGGTGAAGACGGCGTTGGTAAAATGCTGCCGTATCTTGGCCATGCCGTAGTCAAACTGCCGGATAATACTCTCGCCGGAAATGTCCCACAGATAGCTCTGGCCGTATTGCGGATTGACGAATTCAATCCTGCCGGCGGCGGATTGATCGGCCGCCAAACGTTGGAAGGCCGCATAGGCGCCTGGGGTGTCGCGTTGCACCACATCCCAGGTGGGCGGCTCGATCTCGAGGTTGATTCGGTAATCAGGATGCTCGTCGAGCTCATCCACCAGAAACCGGGTGACATACATCGGGTAATGACCATAGATGCCACCGTGCTGGCCATCGGCAAAATAGACGGGCTGGGCATTCGCGACGCTACCGGACCACAAGAGCGCGATCGTCAAAAGACGGAGAGGAGGGTGTTTCATAAGCGCTTGAAAATCGGAGAACTATGATTCGTCGTTTGGACCCTATCGCTTAATTGCCGAGCGCAAGCAGGCTCCTTCGCGGAAGATCTCATTTCAGGCGGGAGCTATGCCCCACTGGATACCGCGGTCCTTCGGGCGAACCTTTGCAAGAATAACTCGGCCACTTCCCGCGCGGAGGGGACTTTCAACGCAAATGCCGCCACTCCGTAGAACGCCCCGGCCGCAATCACCGGCACAAACACCTGGCCGATTTTAAGTAGCAGCCTTGCGTGCCCAAAACTCCGCTGCCAGGACCAGCTTAACACACCAGCCACAATCCCCGCCAGAATCGCCAGAGGCGCCAGCACCGCCACATCGCGCCACAGACCGGTCAGGCTTAGAAACTTCAACTTGCGCCGGAGCGCGTAAAGGAGCAACGCCACATTGCAGCAGGCGCTCAGTGAGTTGGCGATGCCCAAGCCCGCCTCCCAGTAATCTTGCACCAGCCAGAGCGCCAGACCGAGATTGATGGTCAGGCAAACGATGCTGATCTTCATTGGGGTCTTGATGTCGTTCAAGGCATAAAAGGCGCGGGCGAGGATGTTCGCCGACGAGAACATCACCAGCCCGGGTGCCAGGCAGGCCAGCGAAATCGCCACCCGATGCGTGGCCGATGGGCCGAACCTGCCGCGCTCGAAGAGGAGCCGCACAATCGGCTCGGCCAGCGAAATCGCGAGGGCGGTGGCGAGCAAGTTGGCAAAGGCCAGATGCCCCAGGCCCTGGCGGAGGGTCGAACGAAACTCGCCGTAATCCTTTTTGGCCGCCAGGCCGGAGAGGGTGGGCAGCAGATAGGTCGCCAGCGAAATGCCGAAGAGGCCTTGGGGCAGTTCCATCAACCGGACCGAATAGTTGAATGTCGAGACGATCGAGGCGTTGAACCAAAAGGCAAAACACTGGATCAGGAGCACGTTTATCTGGAATGCCGCCACCCCAATGGATCCGGGTATCATCTTGCGAGCAACCTCGTGAACCGTCGGATCGTGCCAGGGCGAGACCCACTTGTAGCGGAAGCCTTCCCGCCAGAGCAGCGGCAACTGGAAAGAGGCCTGGGCGATTCCAGCTATGACCACTCCGATTGCCAAGGCGAAGATTTGACGGTCCAGCGTCCGGCCCATGTGCGGCGCCAACAGCAGGACGCTGGCTATCATCACCACGTTGAGGATGGCCGCGCCCAACGCCGGAACAAAGAAATACCCGCGCGCATTGGCCATTCCGATCAGGGCGGCCGCCAGACAGACCAGGAGCACATACGGAAACACCAACCGGAGGAGCTCCAGCATGAGCTCGGTCCCTTGTGAAAACGTGCCCAAGGCCAGCGTGACCGAGATGCCCGCCATCGCCAGCACCGTGACGGCCGCCGTCGCAGCCACCAAGCCGGAAATGACCGCATTGGCCGAACGCCACATCTCCGCTTCTCCCTCGGTGACCTGTTTCGATTTAAAAATCGGAATGAAGGCGGCCGTCAGCGCCCCTTCGCCTAAGAGCCTCCGAAAGAGGTTCGGCACCGTAAACGCCAGCATGAAAGCGCTGGCGACCCAGGAATTGCCCATAAAGGCGGCATAGACCACCTCGCGGGCCAGGCCCAAAACGCGGCTGGTCATCGTCGCGCCGGCCATGGCGCCTGAGGATTTGAGCATCTGCGACATGCCGGAAAGTAGAAAGCAGAAAGCGCAAAACAGAAAGCGCAAACGCAAAACACCGAGCCGAAATCGCCACCGCGCGGGCGCAG
>JBJKSV010000751.1:0-2647 GCA_046703605.1 Limisphaerales bacterium | reverse complement strand
TTCGTGGTCCTCTCAGTCAAATGGCCAGCTTTGAACATTTGCTTTTGCCGTCAAAGAGGCCACCCATAGAAAGGTTCATTTCTGATTTCACGTCGCGAGCTGCCCTTGGGCCGGATTCTCGCGAGCGTTTGCCCGCATCCAGCGGTGCAGGTTGCTGTTGGCGCCTTTGGAGGCGCCCAACTGCACCCGGGCGGCGATGGCTTTGATCGAAAGCGTGGTCTCCCTTCTCAGCCGGGCGGCAATGGCCAGCTTGCCTGGGTCACTCTTGGGGTGCGTGGCCAGGTCCTCCTGCGTCCAGCCCACCAGGGCTATCTCGCCGGGCAAGGCCGGTTTTCTGGCAGGCCTCCGCCAGCGTTTTAATAAAGTCGTGGCGGTCGATGTCGTCCAGGTGCCAGATTTCTGGCAATGCGCCCCAACATCAGCCGCGGGTCCAGCCGAGGGGGCAGGGAGAGGTGATCCGGTTCGATTGGGAACCATGGGGTTAAAGGTCGTATCCCTCACCAGCATCAGATCGATGGGCTAGTCGCCACCGGGCGGGGGAGCAAGCTGCGCGAACGCGGTGCCTTCTGAAATGGCCGCTCCTCTGGTCGGGTAATGCTCCCCGGGCCGGGCTTCAGAACACCTCTGCCTTCAACCCCGTAGCCGCCCGAACCTGGCGCGCGATCCGCGACAGGGTTGCCAATGGCAGATGACCGCAGTCAGGCAGATGGGCCGGACGATGGGCCGAGTAGATCTGCACCGAGGAGATCTGCGCGCCAGCCGCCTTGAGTTCCTGGAGCCGGTGAACATACTGCTCGACCTCTTCTTCCGGGGGCTCCTCGCCTCGAATCATCGGGAATAGGCTCTGCACAACCACGGGCCGCTCCCTGGCCACCTCCAGGATGTTGGCCATCACCTTGCTCAAGGTCACGTCAGGCACGTTGACCTTGTTCATGTACTCCTGGGTTCCAGCCTCCAGCTTCACCCAGATTTCGTCTCTTTCCGTCAGCAGGCGCAAACCCTCGCGCACATCCGGCAGCGGCAACCCCGCCGTGTTCGTAATCAGAACGATTTTGAAAAAAGGGAGCTTTGAGCGGGAGCGCACATTTACAACCTCGGCAACAACCTCGGGGAGTTGCGGGGACAACGTTGGCTCCCCGTCTCCGCTCAAGGCCACCTCTTTGAGCTCAAGCAGTTCGTGAGGCAACTGGCCAAACCCAGGCAGGTCTCGAATCCGACCGTCCAAGACCCTGCGCAGGATGGCCTCCAATTCCTTTCCCATCTCCGGAAGATCCACTGCCCAATCCCTGGCGGGCACCGAGCGGTTCACCTCGCAATAGACACAGTTGAAATTGCAGTGCTTGTCAGGATTGACATTGACTCCGACGGACAGCCCTCCCGCTCGTTGCGACAAGACCAGATACACGAAACGGTTGTTGAGAAAATCCCGCGGTCGTCCGAAGGCCGTGCCGGCAATGGGCGGCCCATGCGCTGGTTCAGGCGTCGGCATGGATCAGATTCAAGGAACACTCGGCGCGGTCTGCAAACCGGATTCCGCCATCTACTTCGCATTTGTGGTTCATCCGGTTTTGTCAATGACCCATGTCTTTCGGGGCCGCCCTGAGTTAGAAGCCAAGGTCTTCCCCTTTGGGCTTGAGGCTGAAGAGGTAGGCCACGAGGTCATCCACTTGGGCATCGTTGAGGGTGCCGCGCCAGGCGGGCATATACAGGGGCGGCGGGGGACGTTTCGGGTCCATCGCTACAATGTCCTTTTGGCCGTTGAGGATGCGCGCCTTCAACTCGGCTTTGGTGTAGCCATCGGCCACGTGGATCAAGCCGGGCACTTGCTGGGCGGTCTTGGCATTGGGGTTGGGGACGCCACCTTTACCGCTGGGACCATGGCAGCCGGCGCACCCGTATTTGCGAAAGACCTCGCGTCCGCGCTCGACCGGGGTCATGAGGGCCGGCAGGCTCAAGACGACCTGCTGGTCGCGCAGGTGCAGGAGGAAGTCGGTCAAGGCGCGAGCCTCGGATTCGGTGAAACCAAAACGTGGCATGACGCTGCCGGGGCTGACGGCCTGTGGGTCGCGAAAATGCCGCATCTTCCACTCGGGCGTACGCCGCACGCCCACATCGTCGAGGGCCGGGCCGACCTTGCCGCCGTGGCCGCCGATGGAGTGGCAGGCAATGCAGCCTTTCTCCTCGAACAGATGGCGGCCTTCACTGCTGCTGGGAATGACCTTCATCGATCCATAATAGCCCGGCGCCTCCTCGCCGGTCTGGCTGAGCATGAACATGGTAATGGCTTCAAGGTTGGTCTCGGAGAATTTCTGGGGGGGCATCGGGGAACCGGGCGTGACCGAAGCGGGAGACAGGAAGTGTTTGCGCAGCCACTCCGGAGAACGGCGCGCGCCCACCTTGTCCAGGTCCGGCCCGATAATGCCGCCGACGCCGTGGAGCTTATGGCAGCCGCGGCAGCCACGGTCTTCGAAGAGCTGCTCGCCGCGCGCCAATTCGGGAGCGGCGGGATTGTCGGCGGCTTGGTGGCATTGGCCGCAGGAGGCCTGGATGTACTTGAGCGGGAGCATCGGCTCGTCCCAATGCGGGACGTTGCCGTGCGCGTCGGCGACGGTGGTGGCGCGGCCCTGGCCCCGGTGACAGATGGTGC
>JBJKSV010000750.1:0-5884 GCA_046703605.1 Limisphaerales bacterium | reverse complement strand
GGGGCTAATCTTTTCGCAAAGATTTGATAGGGGTGAGGCGCGCGGCCTTGATGGCGGGAAAAATGCCGGCGGCAATGCCGACCAAGGCGCTGAAGGCGAACGCAACGGCCAGGGCTGTCACCGTGATGATCGGCGCATTCTCTGTCGGGGAGAGTGAGCTGATCGTGTTCACCAGGATGAAGGAAGCCACCAAGCCCGCCAGGCCGCCCAGAACCGCGATGACCAGCGACTCAACCAGGATCTGTATGAAAATCGCCGCGGTTGAAGCCCCCACGGACTTGCGAATGCCGATTTCCCTGACCCGCTCGGAAATGCTGGCGAGCATGATGTTCATAATCCCAATACCGCCCACCAGCAGGCTGATTCCCGCAATCAGGCTGCCGCTCATCCGGGCATTATGGCTGAAGGTTTTGATCTGGTCCGCCCAATCTTCCTGGGTTCGAAAGGTGAAGTCTTCGAGGCCTTTGTGGGTGATCATGAGCACATTTTGCACCTGCTGCAGGGCCTTGGGCAGCAAACTGACGCTGGCAATCTTCACGTTCAGGCTGGAAAGCCGCGGATCGCCGGTGGTTCCTAAGGACGCGTAGCGGCGGTCGGCGGCGAAGGCGGCGCCAGAACGGAACTTGATCCACATCGTGTTCAAGGGGATATAGACGGTCGCGTTTTTCAAATAGTACACCCAGCCGCCGTCGCGTCCGCCCCAGCCTTTGCTCCGGGCCACGCCGTTGGTGTCCTTGGGCTGGGGATGGGTCTTGCGGTACTCCTCGGCTTTGCGTGCCTGATCACTTTCGTAATGCTGGAGCATGCCAATGATGGTAAAGGGCATGCCATTGATGAAAACCGTCTTGCCCAAAGGAATAATCTCGTGGCCCACTTCTTCGGGGGAACCCCAAAGGGCATCCCGTGTCGCGGTACCGATGACGCACACACTGCGAGCCATTTCGTCGTCAATCGCGTTGAACATGCGGCCGTACTGGACGGCCTCCTCATTCATGTCCAGCGCCGCGGGCCACACGCCGCTCAAGTACCATGGTCGAAACCGTTTGCCATTGGCCGAAAGAGTGCCCCAGAGCCGCATCTCGGGCGAGATCTCCTACACCAGCGGGGCGCTTTCCTGCAAGGCATACACGTCGTTGAGCGTGATCCCGACCGCCTGGTCGGCAAAGGGCCGCTGGTCAACAGGCAGTTCCTGCGCCTCAATCTGCACCTTCTCCAGGCCACCGATAGCCACCAGGGCTTCCCGGGCCCCCTTCTCCATCCCGGAGACCAAAGCGGACATGGCCACCAGGCTCGAGACGCCCAGAATGATCCCCAACATCGTGAGGATCGAACGAAACTTGTGCGCCCAAATCTCGCGCAGGCCGGCGACGACCGTTGTGCCGAACTGACCCCAGGGATTCGCGGGGATCTCCTCACCGGCTTGGGGACTTTCCAGGTTCATGGCACAGCGGAAGTCGGCTGAGCTGCTGGCCGCGTTCCTCGGTTCAGTCCGGCCAGCGTCATGTCGAGCTTTTCAGCGATCTTGCCGTCGCGGATTTCAATTCGCCGGGGGGTGACGGCCGCGATTTCCGGGTCGTGAGTCACCAGGACGATCGTGCGGCCTTCCTGGCTGAGCTTGCGAAAGAGGGCCAGGATGGCGTCGCCGGTGTGCGAATCGAGGTTGCCGGTGGGTTCGTCGGCAAAAACAATGCGCGGGCTATTGACCAGCGCACGAGCGATGGCCGCCCGCTGCTGTTGTCCCCCGGAAAGCTGGCTGGGCCGGTGCCTGGCGCGGTTGGCCAGGTCCACCGCATCGAGGGACGCCATGGCACGGCGGCGGCGCTCCTTGCCCGAGATGCCACTGTAAATCATCGGAAGCTCGACGTTTTGCACCACGTTGAGCTTGGGGAGCAAATTGAAGAACTGGAAGACAAACCCAATTTTGCGGTTTCGCAAAGCGGCCAGTTGCCGGGATGAGGCGTTCTGGATCATAATTCCGTCGAGCTGGATCGTGCCTTTGGTGGGCGAATCCAGGCAGCCGAGGATGTGCATCAAGGTGGATTTGCCGCTCCCGGATGGGCCGATAATCGAGATGAATTCCCCCTCGTCAATATCCAGCGTCACGTCATCCAGGGCGCGGATCTCTTCGTCTCCAAGGCGGTAAATCTTGCTAACGTTCCGAAGTTCAACCAGGGGCATGCGGTCTTAGGAGTGATGCTGGACGGTCAAGGAGGTCGCAGCACTTGCGGTGGGAGTGCTGGCTGCCACACTGCCGTTTTGGCTCGAGGCGGGCGGCGAATTGGTTGCGGGTTTTGACGAGGCCTCGGAGGCTGAGGCAGCGGCTTTTCCTGCCACGCTATTGGTCGGGGTTGAGGAGGGTTGAGCCGCCAGCTTCGGACCGGAGGGCAATTTCTTGCTATTCGCCGGCGTCGGACCGGACGGGCCATCGGCGACCAGTCGTTCCCGGCTTTGGATCTCGTTCTTCGGCTCTTCCAGTGAGACGACGTCGCCGGGAGAGAGCCCCTGCTGTATCTCGGCGTAGAAATAGTCTGCCACGCCTACTTTGACATCGCGTTTCTCAAACCCATCGCCGTGCTTTACATACACGAACTGCTCCATATCTCCGGTATCCGGATTTCGCTCGGTAAACACTGCCGAGAGCGGTACGGCTGTAACGTTGGCGGCCGAGGCGACCGGAATTTTCACATTGGCGGTCATGCCGGGGAGGATGCGAGGGTCGGCGTTCTTGAGGGAAATGCGAGCCGGATAGCCTTTGATATTGTTCACGATGGTGGCCTGTGGGGAGATACGCTCCACCACCCCCGTCACGCTGAGTCCGGGCACCGCCTCGATCGTAACCTCGACCTTCTGGTTGAGTTTGACCCGCGGGACATCGGTCTGGTTGACCTGCGCGTCGATGATCAGGTTCTTTAGGTCTGCTATGGTGAGCACTTCGGTGCCGCTGTTGTACCCGCCGGAGCCGGAAACCGCCTGCCCAATCGAGACCGGCCGCGTCAAGACGGTGCAGTCGAACGGGGCGCGGACAACGGTGTAATTGAGCTGTTCATCAATGACCTCGAGGTTGCTCTTGGCGCGGTCCAGGGCGTTCTTGGCCAGCTCATAAGTCGTCTTGCTATCGTCGTATTCCTGGCGGGAGATGAGCTTGTCGGCGAGCAGTTTTTCTTCGCGCTCGTAATCGCGTTGGGCCTTGTCGAGCTGAAGCTTGGCGGCTTCAACGTCCGTTTGGCTTGAGGCGCGCTGACGCTGCAATTCCGTATCATCGAGTTTGAAGAGCAGGTCTCCCTGTTTGACTTTATCGCCAATATCGACGGGAAGGTCCGAAATCTTGCCATTGATTTGAGGGCGGACCGAGACCTGCTGGGCAGGAGCGATCTGGCCGGCCGCATTGACATAAAAGTCGATGTCCCGCCTCTGCGCGACAGCCGTGGTCGGAAGGGCGGGCGTATCCGAGGCATCCTGGGCTTTTCGCCAGTTCTTCCACCCATAATAACCACCGCCCGCCGCTCCAAGTATCACTATCAGGACAATCCACTTTTTCATTTGTTGTACTAACCGCCGCCAAGGTGCTTCTGAGCAAAAGGCTGGATGGCGCTGCCCCTTACTCGGTCATCCCGAGTAATCCGATGGGGCGGAGAACCTATGAACTTACGCCGATCCAGCCTCTTGTTCAAACCACGGTGTTACCGCTCTCAGACCAAGCCCAGAGAGCTTGCCGGCCACGGCGAACAATGTCAATTCCAGACTTGCTGGCGCTTGGACAAAACGTTTTGCTATCAGGTTTGACGCCGGATGAGGCCCTCGCATTTAATTATTCTGTTGTTGATGAACCTGTTCTGGGCCGGGGTCTATTCCGCCTACAAGGTAATCGGCCCCGGTCTTGCCACCGGCGGGATTGTCACTCTGCGGTTCGGATTGGCCGCTCTTTGCTTCCTGCTGCTCTGGCGCTGGTTGCCCGGCAAGGCGCCTCGAGGGGCGGATTTGGCCAAGACTTGCATTATGGGCATCATCCTCTACGTGCTTGGCCAGCGCCTCCAGGTGTACGGCAATCAACTGGGCACGGCCGGCAATTCGTCGGTCCTCATGGCGGTCGAGCCGTTGCTCACCTCGCTGGCGGCGGCGGTCTTCCTGCACGAACGGATCGGCCCAAGACGCTGGACCGGCTTCGCGTTGGGCATGGTCGGCGTGGCGGTGTTGAATCGCGCCTGGAGTTCCGACTTCCGCTGGACAAGCCTTGGGGCCAGCCTCATTTTCATCGCTTCCTTCGTGTGCGAAGCGGCCTACTCTGTGGTGGGCAAGCCGGTCGTTCAAAAGGCCGGGGTGATGAAGATGCTGGCCATTTCCCTGGTAGTTGGCACGGCCGTCAATCTGCTCATCGATGGCCGCGCCACCTTCCGAGCCGCGTTGGCATTGCCGGCGGAGGCCTGGTTCTTGCTGGTCGTTCTGGCGGTTGTTTGCACGGTCATCGGCTATAGCGTCTGGTTCATCCTGATCCGCGAATGTCCGATAAACGTCGTGGCGTTGACGCTCTTTTCGCAGTCGGTTTTCGGGGTGGCCATCGCCGTGTTGTGGGTCGGTGAGCGCCTTCATTGGGGGCAAGTTCTGGGCAGCCTTTGTATCCTGGGCGGTCTTGTCTATGGTCTTTCGCGCCAGATCAAGCCCTCAACTCCGCCGGCGCGCGGAGCCTCCGAAGCTCGCGGCGCTTGCTGAAGTCACACGGTTATACTGAGTCTTGGACGCCTCGACATTACCGGGGCAAACGTCTAGATTGTGCTATGACTACGCCCGAACCGCAGGTTAAGAAGATCTGGACGGAGGCTGAATTGCAGGCCCTTCCCGATAATGGCTGCAATTATGAATTGATCGATGGCGAGCTGGTCGTGAGTCCTAAGAACAACTTCGAACACGAAAACATTTGCGCTGGCCTGCTCTCAGCGATGAGGGTGTTTGCCAAACCGGGCGGGTTGGGAGCGGTCGTGGGCTCGAACCTGGGCTGCTGGATGAGCAATCACAATTGCCGCGCTCCCGATATCGCGTTCATTTCCAAGAGGCGACTGGCGAGTCTGGGCATCACACCGTCCACCCGCAAGTTCCTGCCGGGCGCACCTGAGTTGGTGGTGGAGGTCGTGTCCGACTCGAACACGCGCGCGGACATCGATGCCAGGCTCAAAGACTTTTTTGCCAGCGGCGCGCGGTTGGCCTGGATTATTCACCCCAAGCAGCAGTTGGTCGAGGTCTGCCATTCACCAACCGGCCGTGAGATGATTCACAGCGGCGGCTTTCTGGATGGAGAGGACCTTCTCCCGGGATTCTGTTATCCAGTGGCCGATCTGTTTAAAGGCTGGGACTGGGAGTGAGGGCGTGCTGGCTGGCCGGCTGCCCTGTGGCAAACCGCCGGTCGATTTCATCCGCCCAGAGAATAGCGGGAAACCGGCGCTGGCCCGCCACGATATACGCTGGCGAGGCTTCGCCTCAGATCTCCCAAGGGTCCCCTTCAAACTGATTTCCTTTGTCCCGATTCCTTTGTCAGGCTCAGTTGCGGACACGGGCACCCGAGAGGTGGCTCAGCCGGAACGGACAAAGGAATGGGGACAAAGGAATTGTTGTGAAGGCGTCGGTCCTGCGCTACGCCGCGAAGATTTCTGTCTTACGCCCCGTCCGGAAAAAAATTGAAATTCTGTATTGACATCCAGCAACGATCGCGCTAAAACGCCCATCGTTAGTCAGACTTATTTAGTATGAGATCGTTCAAAGCTATTAGGAGTACCCCCCCCAATCACAAGCGCTGCTTATAGCGGCCCTTCTGGCCCTTGCGCCCATCGCCGGCCTCCGTGCCCAATCACCGGCTGATGCCGGCTACACCGTCGTAGATCGCGGCGCTATGAGC
>JBJKSV010000749.1:0-7248 GCA_046703605.1 Limisphaerales bacterium | reverse complement strand
CCATGAATGCCCAAAAAATTTCCCGTAAGGATGCTCTGAAGAGGCTCAGCGGCTTGGCTCTTGGCTCCACCCTATTTCCCTCTTCCATTCTCAATGCCCAGCAAACGCCTCAGGGCTTTCCCAATGTTGTGAAGCGGCGCGGAGGGGGCAAACCGAACATCCTCTGGATCACGTTGGAAGGCGTTCCGCTCAGCGTGTTGAGTTGTTATGGCAGCCGTCTCATCCATACCCCGAACATCGACCGCTTGGCCAAGGAGGGAATGCGGTTTGAGAATGCGTTCACTACGAACGGACTCTGTGCCCCAAGCCGGGCGACCCTGCTCACGGGCAAATACGACCATCTGAATGGGATGATAACCAACCCTGGGGGCACGACACAGGGCCAGACCAGGAGCTTCTTCGATCCTTCTCAGCAGACCTTCGCCCAAATCCTGCGCCGGCACGGCTACCAGACCGGCATGGTCGGCAAATGGCACTTGGTGTCGGGACCCAACACGCCTTCCAATCCGGGGATTGCCGGTTTCGACTATTTTGTGTTCAAGCGCGGGGCAGGGGGGCCTTATTACAATTCCCGGGGCTATCTTCAGAATCCCAGCCTCGGGAGCACGGTCATCGAGCACAGAGAATATCCGGGATATATCACGGATAATTTCACTGACCTGGCCATCAAAGGGATCGAGCAGTTCAAGCAGCCTTTCCTGATGATGGTGCAGTATTTCAACGACCATCGTCCGTTCGATCCGCCTCACAAATATGAGCATCTTTATGACCAGGTCCGGATACCGGAGCCGAGCACCTTCTGGGACGATTATTCCCTGCGCGCGTCTCCGGCGCGGGAGGCACGAATGCGCATCGCCTTCATGCCGGACTTCAATCCTCCCAAAGAGCTGACGGATCGCCAGCGCCAGCAATGGAATTACCAGCGATTCATGCGGCATTTTCTGGGAACCCTCAAGGCGCTGGATGACAATGTCGGCCGGTTGCTGGATTACCTGGACAGGACCGGTTTGAGTGAGACGACGATTGTTGCCATGACGAGCGATCACGGTTTCTTCATGGGCGAGCACGGGTGGTTCGACAAACGCTTCATGTATGAACCGGCAATTCGAGTGCCCTGGATGATTCGCTATCCCGGTGTGACCAAGCCGGGCAGCACCAGCCAGGCCATGGCAGTAAATATCGACAATGCGCCGACCGTTTTGGACCTCGCCGGGCTGGAGATCCCTTCCGATATGCAGGGCATGAGCCTGTTGCCTCATATTGAGGGCAATCCGCCGCAGTCCTGGCGCGATTCTTTCTATTATCATTACTACGAATTTGCGCCGCCGCATTGGGTGGAGCCCCATTACGGGGTGCGCACCGACAGATACAAGCTGATCAACTATTACACCATCAACGAATGGGAGCTGTTTGATTTGGAGAAGGACCCGGATGAGATGGAAAGCCTCATCGAGTGGAGCGGGTATAAGGTCCATCCGGGTTATGAAAGCGTTGCGCAGGACCTCGTGGGCAAGCTAAAGCAGTTGCGCAATCGGTACCACGACACGACTGGCAGACCGGTCCGGTTCTGGCCGACCAGGAGCTACGATTAAGGGGGAGCTTTTTGCGCAGGCTTGCGCACAAATTGCGCGGGAAGTTGCGACGGGAAGGGCCGTTTTTCAGGATTTCAGGCCCAAATCACGGGTGCGGCAGGCTGGCACGGTTCATGCCTTCGGAGTTAGCGAACGTCGCCACGGCCTGGCGTAGAAGCCAGGAAACTCCGGGATGGAGAGAGGCAGCGTTCGGGAAGGAAAAGAATTGTTATGCCAGTGCTCGTGAAATCCTGTGGAATTGTCATTCGAATGCTGATCGACCGGACGTTCGGCATGCGCCTCCACGCCCTTTATGGCAACTCGGAGTTGATCATTGGGTTAAAACCGCTTCGGGTGATTCAGGGCGAGGCGCCGGCGTGGGTTCGGGACTGGGCGGTGGATTGGGCCAGACGTCATCAGAGGGAATTGCTCGCCGAATGGGCGATTGATCTGAACCTGGGCGTGCCCATTTCCCGGCAGGCGTCCGGCCATTTGAGTTTTGCGTGATTTCGAGTTGATCGCGTCCGGCCAAGGCTGTGCTACAATCAGAAGTATGCCTGACGCCACACCGGTCTATCTGGAGGAATTTCTAAAACTGCATCCTGCCGACTTGGCCGACCGTTTACAGCGGCTCGACACAGAGGAGGCCTTGCGGATATTGACGCAATTGCCGCGAGGCCTCGCAGCCGCCGCGTTGACCGAGATGGAGCGGCAGCAGTTTGTGCGCCTGGCGGAGGCCATTCCCGTCCCGGAGTTGAGCGGCTTGATGGCGGAGTTGGAGCCGAAGGCGGCGGCGGACCTTCTGGGTGATCTGGGACCGGGCAGGCGCCGGGAGGTTTTGGCCGCTCTGCCGGGGCAAAGGGCCTCGTCCGTCAAGGCCCTCCTGCAATATGCCGAAGACACCGCCGGTGGGATGATGAGCGACCGGTTCATCGCCCTGCGCGAGGACATGACGCTTGAGGAGGCGCGGGAGTTGCTGCGGTCCCAAGCGCGCGAGGAACAGACGCAGGAGGTGGCCTATCTCTATGTGACGGATGCGGACAAGCGGCTGGTTGGGGTCATCAGTCTGCGGGACCTGGTATTTGTCAGGCCCGACAGACGCGTGGGCGACATCATGAACCGCGAGGTCAGGTTCGTCCGAGTCACGGATGACCAGGAGACGGTCGCGCGGCAGTTTGAGCATTATCATTATCTGGGCCTGCCGGTAGTGGATGCGGAGGGGCGATTGGCGGGGGTGGTCAAGGCGAGCGACGCGATGGCTGTGGCTGCGCGTGAAGCCACTGAGGACATGCAGCTCATGGTCGGGTTGTCCGGAGAGGAGCGGACCTTCACCCCGTGGCCCACTGCGGTACGGCGCCGATTGCCCTGGCTCTACATTAACCTGGCAACCGCGTTTCTGGCGGCTTCTGTGGTTGATTTGTTCGAGGGGACAATAGCGAAGTGGACCGCATTGGTGGTGTTCCTGCCGGTCATTGCGGGACAGGGAGGCAACGCGGGAATTCAAACGCTGACGGTGATTGTGCGTGACCTGGCGCTGGGAGAACTCTCTCGCGGGGACGGCCTCCGTGCGTTGGGCAAGGAGCTGCTCTTGGGCCTTATCAACGGCGCGGCGGTGGGAGTGCTCGTCGGGTTGATTGGCTGGCTTTGGAAAGGGAGCGCTTTGCTGGGGCTAATCGCATGCCTGGCATTGATCCTGAACCAGCTTTCGGCCGCCCTGGCGGGCGTCGCCATTCCGCTCGGATTGAAGGCCTTGCGTATTGACCCAGCCCTGGCTTCAAGCATCTTTCTGACGACGGTTACCGACGTAGCGGGCTTCTTCTTTTTCCTGGGTTTGGGCGCGCTGGCCATCCGGTGGTTTGGAGTGTAAACGAGATCCCGTGCGCATCCGGGACTTGAGTGCTATAATACGGCATTTGATGAACACCGAACAAAAGCCTGAGTTATGGTCTTGATAAGTGATCTGCGGCATGGCAGGCGCGCCCCGGCCCGTCAAGAGGCGCCGCCTTGTGGCCCCATCAATCAGGGACTCGAGTTGCACCGAGCCGAGGCGGAACCAGTTCAACCCGTTGCGAAAGGCCTTTTGGCGTGAGTGGCGCGTCGAATTTGAGCTTGTTCTTCGGCCGGTTTCACCCGGTGCTGGTGCATTTGCCGATTGGCTTGATCATCTTGCTTGCCACATTGGAATTGCTTGCCCTGTTTCCACGGCTTAAGAACGCCAACAGCAGCGCCGGTTATATTCTGGCGCTGGCGGTGCCATTGGCTGGGCTGACAGCGTATTGCGGCTGGCTGCTCGCGCGCGGAGGCGGCTACAACCCCCATCTTCTTGAGTGGCACAAGTGGGCTGGCATCAGCACCGCCATCGCGTGCGCCATTACCGGGCTATTGTATGCGTTACGCCTGCGGCGAACCTACCGGGTTTGTCTGTTTTCAACCGTGCTTCTCCTGGTTGTCGCCAGCGATTTTGGCGGCTCACTCACTCATGGCAGCGGCTATCTCACACGCTACGCGCCGAGAGAGATCCGGCGCTGGCTCAGTTTCAAAATCAATTTCAGTATCACGCGCGTGCCGCTCCAGGAAGATGCCCACGCCGCTACAACTCGCACGCCGATGACCAGAACGGCCACCACCGGCGTGAAACCCGAGGTCTCGGCGAGGCAGACCACCACGGCCACGCAAAGCCCCGTGGTGTTTGCGGATGTCATCGAGCCGATTTTCAAAGAGAATTGCGTCACTTGCCATGGTCCGGACAAGTCCAAAGGCAAACTGCGGCTGGATTCGTTCGCGGCGGCACTCAAAGGCGGGGATGGGGGGCCGGAGATTGTGCCGGGCAAATCCGGCAAGAGCGAGTTGATGAGGCGTGTGTCCTTGCCCGTCGAGGATGATGACCACATGCCCCCGGATGGGAAACCACAACCCAGCGCGGACGACTTGGCGCTGCTCCAATGGTGGATTGATTCAGGCGCCCCAAACGATAAAACGCTTTCCGCAATGAACCCGCCGCCGAATGTCTCGCGAATTATTGCGAGTCGGTTGCGAGGCGGCGAGCCAGAAGCAAAAGCTACGCCTCCAAAGCCGCTCAAAGAGATTATGCCGGTAGCCGGGAAGCTTTCGGATGAGCTGGGTATTGTCATCACGCCGCTGGCCGAGAATGAGCGGTGGCTGCAGTGCGATGCCCGAGTCGCGGGCAAACATTTTGGCGACGGTGATCTGGCCAAGTTGGCTCCGCTTGACGCGAATCTGCGCCGGCTCGATTTGGGTGGCACCAGCATCACCGATGCCGGGTTGGCGGCCCTTAAGGCCATGCCCCACCTGCAACGGTTGCATCTGGAGCGGACCGCCATTACTGACGCCGGGCTGCACTGCGTGGCGAACCTGGACCATCTCCAATACCTGAACCTCTATGACACGGCAGTTACCGACAAGGGACTGAAGGAATTGGCGGCGCTGCCTGATTTGAAGCAGATCTACCTATGGGAGACAAAGGTCAGCCCCGCGGCCGCCAAGGCATTCGCCGACGCCCGGCTCGACAAAGACCAGATTGGCCGATGGGAGGAGCAAATCGAGCAGATCAAGGCAAGAATTCGGGACGCGGGGACGCTGGTGAATGTTGGCGCCGGCCTGCCTGCCGCGACGGATCCGAGGCCCACTGGGCGCCCCATAAACACCAAATGCCCCGTGTCGGGAAAGCCGATCGATCCTTCTAAAACGGTTGTCTATATGGGGAAGGTCGTGGCATTCTGCTGCGATGATTGCAAGGCCAAGTTCGAAAAAGACCCCACGCCCTTTCTCGCAAAGCTGGGGCTGAGTGAGCATTGATGCCGAGGAATAACGAGGTGGAAGACCGTGTGGCAGCCGGGAGAGGGTGAAGAGTGTGGGCTGCGACGTGATAGGTTTGGTCGGCGGGAGGAGCGAATGGCGGAGACGATAGCAGCACCGCTGGCAAACCCCGCCTCGGAGAATTCTCCCCCTGCCGGTCAAAAGCGGGCCGGTTCGGCTCTGCTCAGAAACCGGCTCATTCAAGCCGGCGCCGGGATCATCCTCGTTTGGAGTCTGCTGGCCATCGCAGCGCCGACGCTCACTCGAATGGAGGTGCTGCATGAACCCATTCATCAGGATAACAATGGTCTTGATGCGGACGGCATGCCCCGGCCACCCAGCGCCCATTATCTGCTCGGCACAGACAATCTGGGCCGCGACGTTTTGTCACGCGTCATTTACGGCGCGCGCGTCTCGCTCACCATCGGCACCGCGGCGATGCTGACGGCCACCCTGATCGGAGTCACAGTGGGCTTGATTGCCGGATTTTACGGCGGCAAGCTGGACTTGGGCCTGATGCGGTTCACCGACATGAACCTGAGCCTGCCGGCGATTTTGCTCGCTATCGCTTTTGCCGGGCTGATGGATGGGAAAGTCGTTCACCTTCACCCGGCATGGCTCCACTGGTCCTTTCTCGATATCCGGCTTGAGCGCGGGATGGTGAGCGTGTTCCTGATCATCGGTTTTGTATGCTGGCCTGGAATGGTGCGGGTGATCCGCGGCCAAGTGCTCAGCGTTAAGGAACGTGATTTTGTGCAGGCGGCGCGGGCGCTGGGCGCGTCCGACACCCGGCTCATCTTCCGCCACATCCTGCCCAACGTCTTGCCGACGGTTATTGTGCTCGCGGCGATGAACACCGCCAACACCATCATGCTCGAGGCCGGTCTGGGCTACCTGGGCATCGGCGTGCCGCCCCCAGCGCCGACCTGGGGTGGAATGATAGCGGACGGCCAGCCTTACTTCATTTCGTCCCCGCTGATTGTCATCGCGCCGGGCGTGGCCATCGTTCTCACGGTGCTCGCCTTTAACCTCCTGGGGCAGGGCTTGCAGGAAGTCCTCGACCCAAAACGCCGCCAATGATACCGGCCCCGGCAAATGCTCGATGCTCAATGAATCGGCGACTGCATCAGGTCTTTTCGATCGTTCTCGCAGTCGCTGCCCTCGCTTTCTGGCCCGCCCCGGCCAGAGCTGGCAATGCGACCAAACCCAGGCGCGGCGGCACGCTCCGGCTGAGCTTGCCCAGCGACCTGCGCTCACTCGACCCGGCCATTTCGTACGACGAGGAGTCCACACCGCTGACCAAGCTCCTGTTTCGCGGTTTGCTCGATTTCGGCGAGAGAGGCGATCTGGTCCTCGACCAGGCGAGCGATTGGCATATTTCTCCGGACGGCAAGACTTATACCTTTCACTTGCGGCCTGGAGTTCGGTTTGCCAATGGACGTCCGGTGGTTGCCCAAGACTACGTCTTTTCTTTCGAGCGGGTTTTGTCCCCGGAAATCAGTTCTCCCGGCCAGGATTTCTTTCTTTGCATCGCGGGCGCGCCGGAGTTCGTCGCCGGCCTGGCGGCCCATGTGAGTGGATTGGCGGCGCCGGACGCGCGCACGTTCGTCATCAAGCTCCGCAAGCCGGTCTATACCTTTCGCTATGTCTTGGCCCTGAATTTCGCGGACGTCGTGCCCAGGGACATCGTTCAGAAATACGGGGCGGATTTCCAATATCATCTCATCGGCTCCGGCCCATACAAGCTGGCCCAGTGGCGGCGCGGAGTCCGTTGGCGGTTTGTGCGCAATCCCTACTACACCGGCCCGGACGGCTACGTGAACGCCGTTGATGTGATGATCGGCGCCGACAACACGACCGC
>JBJKSV010000748.1:0-4974 GCA_046703605.1 Limisphaerales bacterium | reverse complement strand
TCTCAAAGCATCGTTAATGAGGCTCATGCGGCAAAACAGCCTTCCAACTCGCGAACCGCGGCGCCGATGGTGCGGTAATCGATTTTCTCGGTCTGCCGGACGAACCCGGCCAGCAAGGCCTTGTCGCAGATGGCGTTGATCAAGCGGGGAATGCCTTTGCTGTAATGGTACACACACGCCAGAGGGCCGGACGCGTAAAGCGCGGTGTGCCGTTGGCCCCGGAGACCTCCAGGCGATGCTGAACATACTGGTTGACCTCAAACTGGGTCAGCGGAAACAGATGATAGCGGACGGTGATGCGCTGGCGCAGTTGACGCAAACGCGGGTTGTTGAGCCGGTCGCGCAATTCGGGCTGGCCCAGGAGCACAATCTGCAGCAGCTTGCGATCGTCAGTCTCCAGGTTGGAGAGCAGTCGCACCTGCTCGAGCAGTTCGTCGGTTAGGTGCTGAGCTTCGTCGATGACCAGCACGCTCTCTCGATTCGCCTCAAGTTGTTGAAGGAGAAATTCATTAATGACTGCCAAGGTGTCCAGGCGGTCCAAACCGGTCGTTCGAAGGCCGAACTCGACCGCAATGGCTTTCATCAGCTCCTCCGGATTCAGGGCCGGATTTAAGATGAGGGCAGTCCCAAAGCGGCTTTCATCGAGCTGCTCGAGCAAGGCCCGGCAGAGCGTCGTTTTTCCGGCCCCAACCTCGCCCGTCACCTGGACAAACCCCTTGCGCTCGCGAATCCCGTAGAGCAGATGGTTGTAGGCCTCGCGATGCTTCGCGCTGTAAAACAGGAACCGCGGATTGGGCGTAATGTCAAACGGCGGCTCCTTCAGCCCGTAATAGTCCAAATACACAAGGCGCGAGTAGCAAGAATAATGCCTGAAACGGCGGTGGCTGGCCCGAAATTTTACGCGCGGGCAGGGCGCGCAGTCCTCTGCGCGCCGCCGCTATTGAGTTTGAATGACTTTGAGGGCGGCCCACGTTCTTGCTCTTGATCATGCTCTGGCTCAACGATTGAGAGCAGGAGCAAGAATAAGATGCCTGCGTCACCTAGGCTTAATGGCAAGACACTGCGCGCCCTGCCTATACGTCCCATGTCATGATCTGTCCTGAATCGCGACACCCGGTTAACGAATACAAGGCGTGAGCTTGGCCGAAACGGACTGGCCCCGTGAGGCCCACGACGTCCTCGCGCCCATCGGCGTACGTCGCCACGCGCTCCGCCACCACAGCGAGGCCTAAGCGATCGCACACATGGCGCGGCAACACGGAGCGCACGGCGCCGGTGTGCATGACCGCGTCGGGACTTGCCAGGGACCAATCGATGTCGCCTCGATGGGGGGTTGGGAATGGTTAACCGGATTCCCTCCCTGATCATGAATGGATGCCCGGGCCCACGCCGGTCGTCCGGCTTTCAGTTCGCGCGCAGGACCTTTTTGGCAGCCTTAACCAGCGCCTCGGCCTCCCGCGCTGTCCCAATAGTTATCCGCAAGTATTGCCGCACTTTAGGCATGTCGAACCACCTAACAAGGATGCGCTCCTGCCTGAGCCGTGCAAGCCAGTCTGCGGCAGCAAATCGCGGAGGCTCAACGAGGATGAAATTCGTCTGGCTGGGCATTACCTTGAAGCCCAGCGCCGCGAGCTTGCGGCCAAGCTGTTCCCTGGTAGAGATAATGCGTTGAAAATTGCGCCGGTAATAGGGCAGGTCAGCCAACGTCGCCAGCGCGGCCAGTTGGCCCAGGCCGTTGACGTTGTAGCTGTCTCGAATGCTTTGGAGGGCGCCGATTAGTTCCGCGTGGCCAATAAAGTACCCAACCCGCTGAAAGCAAAGCGAGTAGGCCTTAGAGAATGTCCGCGAGACGATCACGTTCGGCTCGCTCAAGGCCAAGTCTGCGGCGTTCTCCTCGGCGAAATCGACGTAGGCCTCATCCAAGACCATAACTCCTTGCTGCGCCTGGCACAGGGCCTGGAGTTCCGCCAAGCTATAGCCCCGTCCGCTAGGCGCGTTGGGAGTGGTGATGAAGGTCAATGCCGCGCGGAGGTCCCAACGCTTTTGCCGGCGCAAATCGGCGAGGGATGGCAGAGCAAAGTCCGGCTGGAGGGCAACTGGGTTTTTGAGCGCCCCGTGGATGTCGGCCAGTACTGGGTAGAGAGAATAGCTGGGCTCGAAAAACTGCACTTTTGACCGGCTCGAGGCGGCAGCACTGCGGGGGGCGCGGGCTCCAGGTTCGACGAAAGCTCGCACCGCCATCGCCAGCAGCTCGTCGGAGCCATTTCCCACGGCAATGTTCTCGGGCTGGCAACCGTGGAATTTTGAGAGTTTCACCCGGAGCGCCTCCGCCATCGGATTCGGATACAACCGCAGGCGCTCATCGACGCCGGCCTTGATGGCCGCCAGGACGCGTGGAGAGGGGGGATACGGATTCTCGTTGGTGTTAAGCTTGATGAGGCCCTTGATCTTCGGTTGCTCGCCAGGGATGTAAGGGTGCAGCCGGCGAACCAACGGGCGGATGAGTCTTGCGGGGTCCATCACCGCCGTTTCTCGATGAGGGAACGAAATTCAGCAAACAAGGGTGTGGAATCGTGCGGACCGGGCGAGGCTTCGGGGTGATACTGAACACAGAACAGCGGTTTGGATTTGTGGCGCAGCCCCTCAACCGTCTGGTCGTTGAGATTGATCCGGTCCACAACCACATCCGAGGGCAACGATTTCGGATCGACGGCAAAGCCATGGTTCTGGGAGGTGATCTCCACCTTGCCCGAAGCCAGATCCTTGACCGGTTGATTGGCGCCCCGATGCCCAAATTTGAGCTTGAAGGTACTGCCTCCCAACGCCTGGGCCAGAACCTGGTGCCCAAGACAGATGCCAAAGATCGGAAGCCCGGTTTGGACCAACTCGCGGACGGAGTTTATCGCGTAATTCAAAGCCGAAGGATCGCCTGGGCCGTTGGCAAGGAAGATGCCGGCGGGCTTGTGTTTCAGGGCCTCAGCGGCTGGGGTGCTGGCCGGAACGACCTGCACCTTGAAACCATGCTGCCGGAGGCGGCGCAAGATGTTGTACTTAATCCCGTAATCATAAGCCACGATGGGGATGTCGGCCGAGGGCAGAGGCTCCTGAGTCGCCCGGGCATCGGAGGCTGCCATTCCGCGGACCAGGCTGAAATTCGTGCTCTGCTGGTCTTTCTCGTCCCACAAAAAACCCTCCCGATGGGTGACTTCCTTTACATAGTCCATGCCGACAAGACCATGCCACTCCGCGGCGCGTCTCAAGGCTTCTTCATCCGATACATCTTCCGTCGAGAGGAATCCGTTCAAGACACCGCGCACCCGGAGTCTCTTGGTGAGGGAACGAGTATCGATGCCCTGGATACCGGGGATGCCGTTCTCTTCAAGGTACTCGCCCAGTGACCAATCCGCCCGCCAATTGCTGACGACAGGGGAAAGTTCCCGAACGACAAAGCCCGCCACATGGGGGCGCCAGGATTCCACGTCCTGGTGATTGACGCCGTAATTTCCGATGAGCGGGTAGGTCATGGTGACAATCTGGCCCCTATAGGAGGGGTCGGTCAGGATCTCCTGGTAACCCGTCATCGAGGTGTTAAAACAAACCTCGCCGCAGGCCGAGGCGCGCGCGCCAAAGCCTTCTCCGTGGAACACCGACCCATCTTCCAAAGCCAGAATTGCCTTCATCAGCCGTTGCAAACGTTTTAACTATAATGGCGCATCAGGCAGTAGTCGAGGGCTGGGCTGGCTGTCGCCACGCGAGGAGGTGTCGGCTATATCAGCCCTTTGACCTTTGCCACAATCGCGTTGGAATCGATGCCGTACTTGGCGAGCAACTCCTCCGATTTGCCTGAGTGCGGCAATTCGAACACCGCAAGCTTGTGGACCTTGATGCCTTCCGCGCTCAACTCGCCCGCTACGGCGTCGCCCCGGCCGCCTTCCGGATAATGGTCTTCGACGGTCACAACCAGGTTGCCCGTCCTTTGCGCGGCCGCCTTGATCGTATCACGCGCCAGCGGCTTCACCGAATAAGCGTCAATGAGCGTGACCCCGATCCCTTCGGCCTTGAGCGCGTCGGCCGCCTTGAGAGCTTCATAGAGCGTAATGCCGGCCGCAACGACCGTAACCTTGTCGCCTTCGGCCTGCCGCAACACCTTGGCCCCGCCAATCGTAAAGGACTCGTCATTGCCATAAATGACGGCAGTCTTTGGCCGCGATGTGCGAAGGAAGCAAATCCCCTTTTGGGCGGCGATCTGGTCCATCAGCTTCTCGGCACAAACCGCATCGCTTGGATATAGGACGACGCTGTCGGGGATGGCCCGCATCATCGCCAGGTCCTCCAGCCCCATCTGGGATGGGCCGTCTTCTCCAATGCTCACCCCGACATGCGAACCGGCCAGCTTCAAATTCGACCGGGAAATGCCGGCGATGCGAATCTGGTCGTGCGCGCGGGTCAGAAAACAGGCGAAGGTCGAGGCGAAGGGCACTTTGCCCCGCGTGGCGAAGCCCGTGGCCACGCCCACCATGTTCTGTTCGGCAATAAAGCATTCGGTAAAACGCTGCGGAAATCGCTTCTGGAACTTTTCGGAATAGGTCGAATTCTTGGTGTCGCCGTCCAAGGCAACCACCCTCGGATCGACTGTGCCGAGCCGTTCCAAGGCATTGCCAAAGGCCTGTCGGGTGGCGACCATGTCCCCGAGGTTGTAGTTGAGCGGTGGATAGGAAGCCGGCGCTTCGTTCCTGGGCGGAGGCAATTGGCTGGGCGGGGTAATCGGGTGCCCAACGCCGCTCTTGGCCGAGGGCTGGAGCTCGGCAATCGCCCGCTCGGCTTCCTCCTTCGAAAGTGCTTTCCCGTGCCAGCCCTCCTTGTCCTGGAGGAAGGAGACGCCCGCCCCTTTCAATGTCTTGGCCAGCACGACTAAGGGCTGGTTGCCCAACCCAACCGCCGCCAGCACCTCGAGGATCTCCTCGAAATCATGCC
>JBJKSV010000747.1:0-7944 GCA_046703605.1 Limisphaerales bacterium | reverse complement strand
CACCGAAAGCTGAGGCGCCACTCGCGGCGGAACCGCAAGCTAAAGCG
The DNA here is from genome assembly GCA_046703605.1 of Limisphaerales bacterium. Lineage (GTDB taxonomy): Bacteria > Verrucomicrobiota > Verrucomicrobiia > Limisphaerales > UBA8199 > JAJYHY01. The sequence goes on along the minus strand of JBJKSV010000747.1, from coordinate 7,897 downwards.
GCCCCTCTGCCCATGGAGCCTCAAGGTGCGCCGGCGCCGGTCGCGGAGCCGCTGCCTGCGCAGCCCGCGCAACCTGGGCCAGTGGCTGAGATAACAGCCCCTCCGGTGGCGCCGCCTCCCCCTCCACTGCCTCCACCCGAGCCTCCCAAGCCGAAGATTGGCGACAAAGTCGGATTCATCCAATTGCGACCCAAGCCGAGCCGGAATAGCGAAAAGAATGTCCCGGGCAAGGCTCCCCGGACCGGCGAAGCCAGACGCGGCGAAGGCGCCCGGCGCGGAGAACCCCGCGCTGGCCGCAGTGCCGTTGCACCTTCGGGTTCGGCGGCATCTGGATCCAGACCTGGGGCGGCCAGGGGAGGCGCCAGAGTCTCTGAAGCACGGGTGCCCGCCAAGGCCGCTTTGCCGGCGGATGCGGAAGTGATTTCGATCAAGCCGCCGATTGTGGTACGTGAGCTAGCGGACCAGCTCAAGCAGAAGCCGTTCAAGATCATTGCCGACCTGATTGAGTTGGGCGAGTTCGCGACGGTCAACCAAGCCATTGACGAAGCGGCCGCGCAAAAGGTCTGCGCAAAATACGGCTACCGCTTCGAAGTGGAACGCAGGGAGCGAGGCAGTGGCTTGGTGCATGCCCCCGTCAAGAAGGTAGAGTTGGACGTGGAAGACAAGCTGGAGGACATGCTTCCGCGCGCTCCGGTCGTCACGATTATGGGGCATGTCGATCATGGCAAGACGACCCTCCTGGACGTTATTCGAAAATCGAATGTGGTGGCCGGAGAAGCCGGAGGCATCACCCAGCACATTGGCGCCTATACGATCTCATTCCCCCATCCCGAGCGGAAGGGGGAGTTGGCGCAGATCACCTTTCTGGATACTCCCGGTCATGCGGCCTTCAGTTCCATGCGCGCGCGAGGGGCCAATGTCACGGATATTGTCGTGCTTGTGGTCGCCGCCAACGACGGCGTTATGCCTCAGACCCTGGAGGCATTGAATCATGCCAAAGCCGCACGGGTCCCCATCCTGGTGGCGGTAAACAAGATGGATCACCCCAACGCGCAGCCTCTCAAAGTGCGCCAGCAATTGCAGGACAAGGGCCTGGTGCCGGACAACTGGGGTGGGGATACGATCTACGTGGATGTGTCGGCGTTGACCAAACAGAACGTCGATAAGCTTATCGAGATGATCCTCCTCCAGGCGGATCTCCTCGAACTGAAGGCAAATCCGGACCGTCCCGCCAAGGGCAATGTCATCGAATCCGGTCTGCAACCTGGGGGCCCGACGGCCACCGTCCTGGTTCGCAAGGGCACGCTCCGCGTAGGCGATGTGATGATCTGCAGCCAGTACTACGGGCGCGTGCGCGCTCTCATCAATGAGGAGGGCAAGCGCCAGAAGGAAGCGGGGCCGTCAGTGGCCGTGAAAGTGCTGGGACTTAACGGTGTGCCCGAGGCGGGCCTGGAGTTCAGCGTTGTGCAGGACGAAAAAGCCGCGCGCCAGTTGGCCGAAGACCGGGCCGAGGACGCCAGGGTGCTCGGCCAGGGAACAGCCGCGCGCTCCAAGATCACGCTCGAAAACCTTTTTGACCAGTTGGCTTCAACCAACACCAAGGCCTTGAAAGTGGTAGTTAAGGCCGATACCCAAGGTTCGGTCGAGGCGATCGTCGATGCCCTGAAGAAGATTGAATCGGAGAAGGTGTCTCTCGAAGTTATCCACAGCGCCGTGGGCACAATAACCGAATCCGATGTCGCCCTCGCCTCGGCCTCGGAAGCCGTCATCCTCGGTTTCCACACGCGAGTGGACAGCGGGGTAGCCGATAAGGCCAAGCATGAAGGCGTGCAGATCAAGCTTTACGCCATCATTTACGAACTCATCGACCAGGTAAAGGAGGCCATGGCGGGCCTGCTCGAACCCCTGCTCAAGGACGTGACGGTCGGCTCCGCGGAAGTGCGCAAGGTCTTTCAACTCTCCAAAGGCGGTCCGGTGGCGGGGTGCATGGTCACTTCCGGGCGCATCGTCAAGGGCAAGGTAAGAGTGCGCCGGCGCAAGGAGGTCATTTATGAAGGACTCACCCAGTCCCTGCGGCGGTTCCAGGACGAAGTCAATGAGGTGCGAGCGGGCATGGAATGCGGCATCCGCATCGAGGGCTTCGGGGAATTCATGCCCGGCGATGCGATCGAATGCTACACGCTGGAGAAAATTGCCCAGAAGCTCTGAACCATAATGCCAGACACCAGATACCAAAGATCGGAAACAGTGGCGGCTCAGGCACACGGCACTTCAACTTTAAGTCACAGACCATGCCATCTCTTAGACTCCAACGGGTTCGTGAACTGCTCAAGCGCGAGATCGGGGAAGTCATCCGGCGCGAACTGCCAGTCAGTGAGGCCGGGCTGGTGACTGTGAACGATGTGGATGTGGCGGGCGACCTCCATTCGGCGGTTGTATTTGTGAGCATCCTGGGCAACCCGCAGCAGCAAAAGCGCGCCTTGAGCTTGCTCACGCAGCAGCGCAAGCGCATCCAAGGCCTGGTCGCCCGCGCGGTCGTATTAAAATATACGCCCAAGTTGCGGTTTTTGATGGATGATTCCGTGGTCCGAGGCAATCGCGTCCTGGACATCATTGAGGAGTTGGAGAAGGCCACCCCGCCAGCCCAGGAGGAGTAATCCAGGCCCGGCCTGGAAGCCGGCGCCCGCAGGCGCCACCCTTCGGCTGGAGGTGTTGCCATGGATTCTTTGAATGAAGCCGCATCCGAACATTATTGATCGCATCATTAGCAGTATTCGTGAGAGTCACACGTTTTGTGTGGTGGGCCACGTACGTCCCGACGGCGATTGCGTGGGCTCGCAACTGGGTCTGACCCTGGCCCTGAAAAATGAAGGCAAAAAAGTGGTCTGCTGGAACGAGGACCTTGTCCCGCAGAAGTACCAATTCTTGGACCCTGACCATCTCATGCAGCAGCCAAAGCCCGAGATGGAGTTCGATTGTGTTATCGCCACGGATTGCGCGAGCTTTGAACGGTTGGGAGCGGTGGGGCCTTGCATCCAGAGGCGCAAGCTCTTCATCAACATCGACCACCACGAGAGTAATACGCGCTACGGCGATATCAATTGGATTTCGGCTCGTGAACCCTCCACCGGCGAACTGATCTACCGGCTGCTCAAAACCGCCAAGTGGCCGATTTCAAAGCCGATGGCCGACTGCCTGTTCACCGCCGTCTCTACCGACACCGGCTCCTTCCAATACGCAACGACCCGCCCGGGAACCTATCACGTTGCCGGCGAATTGGTGCATCGAGGCGCCAATCTTGCCAGGATTTGCGATGAGGTTTACCAATCTTATCCCATCTCTCGCGCCCGCTTGCTGCAGCATGTCTATAGCCAATTCCGACTGGCCCACCACAACCAGATTGCCTATTTCTGGCTCAAAAAGGCCGACTTCGATCGCGCCGGGGCCAGCAGCGCCGATTCGGAGGGTCTCATTGATCATATCCGCGCCATTGAACCGGTGGTGGTAGCCTGTGTGTTCGAGGAAGTTGAGCCGGCGCTCACGCGCATCAGCCTGCGTTCAAAGAGCCCCAGGGTCAATGTCAATGAGATAGCCTCCCAGTTTGGAGGCGGAGGACACCCGGCGGCGGCCGGGGCGCGAATTGTCGGCAAACCGCTCGCCGTGCAGCGCAAGGTTATCGCCGCGCTCAAGAAGGCGCTCGACTCCTCCAAATAACCCGGAACCTATCGAGCAGTTGAATGGAGGATAACGAACTAACCTCAGGCACCTATCACTATGATGCAAGAATTCTCGGCGCTGGACGGCGCGATTCTCATTGATAAGCCTGTCGGCTTGACCTCGCACGATGTCGTCGATGCGATCCGCCGCCAGTTCCATATCAGGAAGGTCGGTCATTGCGGGTCGCTGGACCCGGGTGCGACCGGTTTGCTCGTCATCGTGCTGGGCCGGGGAACAAAGCTTTCGGAGCGGCTCATGTCGGATGACAAGGTCTATGAGGGAACAATCAAGTTCGGCGAGACTACCAATAGCTTCGATGCGGACGGCGAGCTGACGGCTTCGTTGCCGGTGCCGCCTCTTTCCCTGGAAGAGTTGAACTCGACCGCGGCGGAGTTTGTGGGCGACCTCATGCAGACTCCTCCTATGGTTTCCGCGGTAAAGAAGGCTGGCGTTCCGCTCTACAAGCTGGCGCGAAAAGGCATCGAGGTCGAGCGCGAAGCGCGGCTGGTTCACGTGTACGATTTTCGTTTCAGCGCTTATGAAGAACCGCTCGGCCATTTCCGGCTCGCTTGCACCAAGGGAACCTACGTGCGGAGCATTGCCCACGAACTCGGCCAGAAGATCGGGTGCGGCGCGCACCTGGCCGCGCTGCGGCGCACCAAGTCAGGGTCCTTCGAAGCCGCCCAGGCCTTGCCGCTGGAAACCGTGCTCAAACTTGGCCCTCGGGAGTTGGAACAACACGTCATCCCTTTCCTTAGCCTGGCCCGGGGCCGGCTTCCCGGCGGCGGCAGATGAAGGTTCTGCGCTCCGCAAAGGAACTCAGGCCGGGCAACCGCAGGGTCTGCCTGGCCATCGGTTTCTTCGACGGGATGCATCTCGGACACCAACAGATCGTCCGGCAAACGGTTACGGATGCCTGCCAGCACCAGGCCATTGCCGTGGCGATCACTTTCGACCGCCATCCCAATACCGTTGTGGCCCCCGCCCACATTCCGCCGCTGATCTATTCACTGCCCCAAAAACTGCGAGCGATTCGTGCCGCGAAGGTACAGGCTTGCCTGTTGCTCCACTTCGACAAGGCGCTGAGCGAGTTGAGCGGTGAAACGTTCATCCGCGGGCTGGGGCGGGACTTGGGCCATATCCAGAGCGTATGTGTCGGGGCCAATTTTCTCTTCGGCCACAGACGAAGCGGCGACGTGGAGTTGTTGCGCCGGCTCGGCGCCGAGCTCGGCTTCGCCGTTCACGGCATGGCCGCGGTTTCTCTCGACGGCAAAGCGGTCAGCAGCACCCGCATTCGACAAGCTATCCACGCCGGCAATCTCGACGCCGCCAGCCAAATGCTCGGCCGCGCCTACTCGCTGGCCGGCTCCGTGGTGCGAGGGGATGGACTTGGTCAAAAACTTGGATTCCCCACGGCGAATATCAACACTGAGGGCCTTGCATTGCCCCCGCGCGGGGTTTATGCGGTACGGGCGCAGGCCGAGGGCAATTCCTATCGCGCCGCCCTGAACATTGGGTACCGTCCCACGATCAAGAGCGCAACGCCTCAGCTCCGCGTCGAGGCACACCTCCTCAACTTCGAGGGAGACCTCTATGGGCGCGAGATAGAGGTTGTGTTTGGAGAGAAACTCAGGGACGAGCGGCAATTTGGTTCCCTGGAGGAGTTGCGAGCGCAGATCGAGCGGGACATAGAGCAGGCGGCGAAACGCTTTTGAATCCTTTTCTGTTCGGTTTGGGGGCGCGGCGGCGTCTTATGGGTAAAAGGTTATGACGGACAGCCAGGCATTGCTTGCGGAATATGTGAGAGACGGCTCCGAAAAGGCGTTCCGGGAGTTGGTCGCGCGATACATCGACCTGGTCTATTCCACGGCGCTACGGTTCATGGAGGGAGACACCTACCTCGCCCAGGACGCGGCCCAGAATGTATTCATTCATTTGGCTCGCAAGGCGGATAGCCTGGGGCAGGATGTGATGCTGGGAGGCTGGCTGCACCGGGACACATGCCACGTGGCGGCCACCATGCTCCGTAGCGAGCGGCGCCGTCGATCTCGTGAAAGGAGGGCAGCGGAGATGAACGACGATAGCTCCGGCAACCGGTTGGAATCGGTCGCTCCGATTCTGGATGAAGCGATTGACCAGTTGGGTTCGGAAGACCGCGCTGCCATCCTGCTCCGGTTTTATGAACAACGCGATTTCCGCTCGGTCGGCGCGGCGCTGGGCAGCAGCGAAGACGCGGCGCGGATGCGAGTCAGCCGGGCCTTGGAAAAGCTGCACTCGTTTTTGAAACACCGTGGAGTGACGCTCTCTGTCGCCGCGCTCGGGGCGGCACTGGCCGATGAGGCTGTGACCGCGGCGCCGGCGGGATTGGCCGCGAGTGTGGCGGCCGGCGCGCTGGCCGGAGGGGTGGCGGGAGGAGGAATTTCGGCAACCATTGTAACGGTGATTACTATGACAAAGATCACGGCGGGTAATATTAGCGGCTTGCTGGTCGCCGGCGTGGCGACCCCGTTCGTTTTGCAGCAGCAGACTCAGAACCGGTTGCGCGCCCAAAACGATTCCTTGCGCGCTCAGGTCGCGCAAATTCCCCAACTCGAGGCGGAGAATGCGCGGCTTTCCAACCTCGTGAGTGAAACCAAGACCTCGCTGCCCAACAGCCAGATGGACGAATTGCTGAGGTTGCGCGGGCAGGTGGGCAATTTGAAACAGCAATTGGCCGAGGCGGCTCAAGCCGCAGCGCGGCTCAAGCAACAAGCCAAGGACGACGCCCAGGCCGCTAATGACATGGCGCAGGAAAGGGACGCCCTCAGAAAAACCATGATTGTGAGAATGAACGACGCCAAGCAGTTGATGCTCGCGTTCTATAAGTATGCCGGGGCAGATGGTCAGCTACCTACAAATATCGACCAGGTCGCCAGCCAATTACCTCAGACTGTGGACACGAACCTCTTCCAGATCGTTTATCGCGGCTCCATTTCCTCCCTGACCAATCCTGCCAGCACTATCGTCGTGCGCGAGATCGAAGCCCACCCCACGCCGGATGGCACATGGGTCAGGACTTATGGTTTTGCGGACGGTCACAGCGAAGTTCACACGTCGGCAGACGGCGATTTCAGTGCCTGGGAACAACAACATGGTGTCACCCCTCAATAGCGGCGTCTCAACTCTGGCCAACTCAGTCCGCTAACGGATCCGTCCGACCTGTCTGGCCGGTCTGATCGCCCCACATAACAGGCTGGACAAGCCGGCCATTTTTTCTATCATGATGCCGAAAATAATTTGCAATTTCGGCGGATGTTGGTAGAAGAGACACAGTTAAGATCTTTGGCTGTTCGAGTCGGTTGTTTTTTGAACGAGGATCCGCCTGGGCGCTTCTATTCCTCACGACCAAGCATGCGGAGTCGGAGTGAGATCGTGTCGGAATGAACGTACCTGTTTTTTTGTCGGCCCTGGGCACGGGTGGAAAAGAGGCGGAGTTGCTTTATGTGTGGGAGCAAGCCACACCTGAAGCGAAGGTGATTATCGCCTGTCTGGTTGTCTTTTCCATCACGGCGTGGTCTGTCATGATTGCCAAGGCGCTCCAGATGCGGCGCGCCAAGACCCTCAATTACTTCTTCAACGCCGAATACCGCACCCAGAAGCATGTCCTGGAAGTGTTCGACCGCCGCATCCAGGCCGATGGCTGCCCGCTGTTCATGGTCTATGAGGCCGGCAGCCAGGAGTTGGACGCGCGCCTCAAGACCCCGGATGGGTCGGGCCGCAAACGGTTTGTCTCCCTCAAGGGGATGGAACATGTCAAACGCTCGCTCGAAAACAAGGTTGCCCAGGAATCGCTTAAGCTCGAATCCGGGCTAATCCTCCTGGCCATTGCGGTCAGCGGCGCTCCTTTCCTGGGGCTGCTGGGCACGGTTTGGGGCGTGATGAGCACCTTTGGCCACATCGCCCAGCAAGGCCAGGCGACCATGGCGGCCATGGCCCCGGGCGTTGCCGCCGCTCTCATCACCACCGTCGCCGGTCTGCTCGTGGCCATCCCCTCGATGTTCGGCTACAACTGGCTGGTTCACAATCTGCGCGTCCTTACGGTCGAGCTGGACAATTTCGCGCAGGAGCTGGTCTCGAAGATGGAGACCGAGTATTTGGCGGAATAGGAGGCGGTCTCGCCATGCGCCGGTTTTCTCAACGC
>JBJKSV010000746.1:0-3552 GCA_046703605.1 Limisphaerales bacterium | reverse complement strand
CTTCGGCCAATCATGAGAGAGTCGTCCGAGTCCAAAACGGCTGGGTGTTTCTCCCGGCCAACATCGCGTTGTGCCTTGGCTCAATTGCGCTGCTGGTGTATTCGATCACGGGCGGGGTGCGGAACGTAGGGCATCCCTTTTGGGCGCTGTTCATCGGCGCCATCCTGCTCGAAATCATCAGCATCATCTCTTGGGTGGGCTTTTTCACTTTGCAGCCCAACGAGGCCAGGGTGTTGGTGCTGTTCGGCGCCTATAAGGGCACAGTGCGCGATTCGGGCTTTCACTGGGGCAACCCATTTTACTCGAACGGGTCAGGTAGAACGGGGAGCAACCACGAGGGGCAAGGGGCAGGTTCCAATGCCAGCCCGATGGCAGCGGCGGTCGCCGGCCTGCGCGCCCGCTCATCCCGGTTCAAACTGTCATTGCGCGCTCGCAATTTCAACAGCGAGAAACTCAAAGTGAACGACAAACGGGGCAATCCCGTCGAAATAGCCGCGGTGGTCGTCTGGCGGGTGCAAGACACCGCCCAGGCCAGCTTCGATGTCGAGGATTTCGAGAATTATGTTCGCGTCCAGACCGAGTCGGCCATTCGGCACCTGGCCAGCGCCTATGCTTACGACCATGGCGAAGAGAACGAGGTCACTCTCCGCAGCAGCGTGGATGAGGTCTCTTTGGCCCTCAAACAAGAGCTCCAGGCCCGGCTGGACAAGGCCGGAGTAGAAGTCGAGGAGACTCGGCTCACTCACTTGGCCTACGCGCCGGAGATCGCCCAGTCGATGCTGCGCCGCCAGCAAGCCGAGGCTGTGATCGCGGCCCGGCAAAAAATTGTTCACGGAGCTGTCAGCATGGTGGACATGGCCCTGCGGGAGTTGGCGGAGAAGCAGGTCGTTGAACTGGATCCCGAGCGGCGCGCCTCGATGGTCAGCAACCTGATGGTCGTTCTCTGTGGAGAATCCGAGGTGCATCCCGTCGTCAACACGGGAACGCTCTACGCCTGACATCGGGCATGGCCTCGCGCAAACCGTTCCTGCTCCGCATCGACCCCGAACTGTGGGCGGAACTCGAGACCTGGGCCGCCGACGAACTCCGCAGCGTTAACGGCCAGATCGAGTATCTCCTCCGCCAGGCGGTCTTGAAGCGCAAGGGCTCGCGCCCCGGCCCGCCCCCTCCCGGTCGCGCAAAGGAGGGCGACCGAAAGGAGCGGCCCGGATGACGAGCGGTCCGTCAGAGCCGGATTCTAACCGTGACGCGATTCCGTCCGTCGCGGCGCTCGTAGTCCATCTGTTGGCTCATCTGGCGAACCAGGTGTATGCCCAGGCCTCCCGGCTCGCGCTGCTCCAGGGGGCGATCAACGGCCGGCGCCGGCGCCTTGAGCGGATCAAATTCATGTCCATCATCTTCCAGCAGAACCAGGAGCAGACGCGGTTGCAGCTCGAGGCGGAGCAGGATTTCGTGAAATTCCCTGTCATGGTAGCCGTATTTAAGGATGTTGGTGCCCAACTCCTCGATCGCCAGGTTAGCCACTTGAAGCCCGCGTCCGGCGACACCGTTTTGTTCGAGGAAACGGACCGCCTCTTTAGTGACGCGGTTCAATTCCGCAAACTCGTTATGGAAACGCCGTTCAAATATATTGCCGGCTTCGGCATTCATTGGCACGCGAATCCTATGGCTCACCGCAACCAGCCACAACTGAAAAAGCCGCGACATCAGGAGTCCAGGTGCATCCCGCCGACTCCGCGCTCCCCGAGTTCGCAGCGCCCGGGAACTGCTTGACGACACCGCTCTCACTCTGCTATGGCTTAAGCCAACGGTTAAGCTCAAGTGCGCGAGAGGAAAGGATTATCATGCTGGAGATCACCGTTGAAAAACAGCCCGAGGGGCGTGTGCGGGTGGCACTGAATGGCCGCCTGGACACTCAGACTTATGCTCAATGCGAACAGCGGCTCGAGCCACTGCTCACACAGGCAACGCGCGTCCTCGTCTTTGACATGGCCAAACTCGATTACCTCAGCAGCATGGGCCTGCGTGTCTTGATGAAGACCACCAAGACCCTGGCCTCTCATGGGGGCAGATGCCTTCTCACCCAACTCCAGCCTCCCGTCCGCGCCGTCATCGATATGGCCAACGCTCTGCCTGTCGAAAACATCTTCGCCAGTGTCGAAGAGGCGGATCGCTATCTCGATGTCATTCAGCGCCGCGTACGGGAGACCGGCTCCAGCGCCGCCAGCCTGCCTTCCTGAACCCCGGCGCGATGAGTCGCGTGAGCAGGCAGGCCCCGTTGGGGTTGAAGGAGCACGGCCCGCGCCCGCTGTGGCTAATCCTCCCCCGGTTGGATTTAGTCTCCCGACTTATGGCAGCAGAACTGAAGGTCTGTGGGGAAAGTCGAGGCCAGCCGTCGCATTCTCCGAAGGCTCTGCCACGTTCGGCGCCATCAACATGTCCAAGGGCTTCGCCAGGCTCGACCCCTTCGACAGCTTCAAGGGCTCGACCGTTGGGGCGGCTTGGCTGGACTGCCGGGCGAATATGTCGCGCTAGCGTCTGGAGTGCGACGTCATCCGTCGCTTTCCCTCCCTCCTTCCCCCCTCCAAGCTGAAATTGGGACTTGCGAAATGTCCTTGCCTGCAATTGCCCCTGCCGCCAAGTTGGCATCGTCGTCCTGATGTCCGAGCAATTAACTAGAACCAAACCGGCCTCTCTGGCCCCCCTGGCAGTGGCGTTGCTGGGGCTGATCGTCGCTCTTCATTTGGGTAGCGCGCTGGTTGGCAGGCCGTTGATTCGGGCAAGCCATCTCGGAACCGCGCTCGAATATGCCAAAGGCCGCATTGACCTTTTGCGCCCGGTCATTGTGGGTTTCAATGCTACCGGCACTCCCACAGCCCAGGAGCTTCCAATCTGGCAGGCGGCGGCGGCTCTGGCCTTCAAGCTCACCGGCTCGAGGTGGTACGGATGGGCCAACCTCGTCTCGCTGCTCTTCTTCGTAACGGGGCTGTTCCCCTTCTTTCAGTTGGCCCGGCGCTATATTGGCGAGCGCGCCGCCTGGTGGGCAACGGCCTTCTTCCTGGCCGAACCCCTCATTATCATCATGGCCGGTGAAGCGGCGACCGATGGCTTCTGTTTGGTCGTGTCGCTCTGGTTCCTGTTCTTCGCCGACCGGATGAACGAGACCGGAAAGGCCCTCTGGTGGCTGCCAACGGCGTTCTTTGCCAGCCTGACGGCCGTGTCGAAGCTGCCCTTTCTTATGGCGGCGGGCCTCTGCGCCATCTTCTTGCTCTTGTTTCATCGAGTCCGGAATTGGAAGCCCTGGCTGCTTTTGGCCGGCGCCGGGCTGGTGGCGGCAGCGTGTTTCTTGGCCTGGACCCGCTATACCCAGTCCCTGGCAGCGCAGGCGGTGTTTCCTTACGTCGAACTCCGGCTTTCCCACAATCCCGGCTTGGTCGCCTGGTTCTTCGGCGACATGCACTTCCGTCTCAGCCCCGGCCCATGGATTAAGGGAGGCTGGCGGTTTTTCCACGCGACTTTGGGCACGCTGCCGCTGGTGGGCCTGCTCCTTTT
>JBJKSV010000745.1:0-5135 GCA_046703605.1 Limisphaerales bacterium | reverse complement strand
GTCCTTTGATCCTCCCGCCGTCGCTCCAGCCGGCGCTCTAACGGTGAGCGTTCTGGACACCACGACCAATGCCGGCTGCGGCCTGAGCCTGGTGGCGACGCGCACCTGGCTCGTGAGTGGAGCCAATGATTACCAGTTGACGCCCACCCAGACTGTCGAAGTGGTTTCCGAGTCTCCGTCCATCCAGAGTGTGGGAGACAAGACCGTGACGTACGGAACCAACTGGAGTTTCGATCCCCCCAACGTGACCGAGCCTGGGGCGGTGTCCAGAGTGAGCTACGATGGCCTGGTCACGACAATTTTCCAGTCCTACAACTCGGGCAGTACCGAATCCGGTGAAGAATTCACACTCCCCGCCGCCTCTCTCTATGCCACCCGCTTCTCGGTGGAATATTGGGGGGGGAACCAACTGCAAAGCGGATTCCAGGGTGATGCGCGGGCGGAGGTGCGCTTTTATAGAAACGACGGCGCATCCGTGGGGGGCGGCCGCCTGGCGCCTGGGACCCTCATCTACGATAGCGGCCCTTTGCCGATCCAGGCTTCGTCCCTCGGTTATATCATCCTGAGTGACTTCCGCCATGGCGCAGTCGTCCCACTCAACCAACCCCTGCCCCAATCCCTCACGTGGACGGTCGAGTTCACAGGATTGGGCCTCGGCGATGTGGCCGGCTTGAACCTTGCTCCATACACAGTCGGCCAGGTTCAGCCAGGCTATTGGACGCATCCCGGGCTGGACTGGGTCCTGCAAAGCGGTTCCCCCTCCGGTTATGCCTTTGCCTCCCGGTTCGAGACCGCCACCAACGGAGCTCTCTTGAGCGTTATGGATACCGTCACGAACGCCACCTGTGGACGCGGCTTCACAGCCACGCGAACGTGGCAGGCGGTCGATGCTTGCGGACGCGCCGCGACGTGCAGCCAGATGGTCACCGTGGTGGACAAAGCCGGCCCGAGCATTACGGCTCAGCCCCAAGACCTTCTCGTCAACGTTGGCCATCCCGCTGATTTCAACGTCGATGTCTCCGGTTGCGGACCGTTATCGTACCAATGGTATTTCAATGCGACAAATCCTGTTCCCGGCGGCACCAATGCCACGCTGGTTCTGCCCTCCGCCAGCCCGGACCAGGAAGGCAGCTATTCCGTCATCGTAAGCAATCCCTACGGCGAGGTCCAGAGCGATTCCGCTCAACTGGCAGTCGTCCAGGCCGCCGTCATAACGAGCGGGCTGGCAGACCAAACGGTTCTCAATGGGGCTGATGTCCAGTTCAGCGTTATCGCCGAGGGAACCCCGCCGCTCTCCTACCAATGGTATTTTGACGAGACCAACGCCTTGGAGGGCCAGACCAACTCGGCACTGCATTTGACCGCCGTCAGCCCCGCGGATTCCGGCGCCTATTCCGTTATCGTGAGCAACGCCTACGGCACGGCTCAGAGCACCGCGCGGCTTGTTGTGGCGGTGCCTCCGACAATCCTCTCCGGCCCAGCCAGCCAGCTCGCCACCAACGGCGACACGGTTCAATTCACAGTCGTTGCCGACGGGACACCTCCGCTCTCTTACCAATGGTATTTTCAGAACAACCAGTTGTTGCCCGGAAAAACGGACGCAACACTCCAATTCCAGCACGTCACGTCCGCCGAGGCGGGCACTTACTCGGTTGTGGTGAGCAATTTCGCCGCCTCCGTCCAGAGCGCCCCCGCCATCCTGAGCGTCGTGGCCCCGCCCTCCATCGTGAGCGCTCCCATCAGCACGGAGGCGACCAATGGGGACACGGTGCGATTCACGGTCACCGCCCTGGGCACCGAACCGCTCTCCTACCAATGGTACTACAATGGGACTAACAGCCTGTTCCAAGCGACCAACGCCACTCTGACACTGAGCACAGTCAGGCCGCAGAGCCAGGGCACTTACGAGGCCCTGGTAACCAACCTCTACGGTCAGGCGCGCAGCGCCGCAGCCACGCTTACCGTGCTCTCCCCGCCTTCAATCCTGGCGCAGCCGCAAAGCCAAAATGTGGTCACGGGCGAGACCGCCACTTTGACCGTCGTCGCCAATGGTAATCCGCCACCCGGCTACCAGTGGTTTTTCAACCAAACCAACGCCCTCCCTGGCGCGACCAACTCCACGCTCACGCTTCCCAGCCTGGCATCCGACCAACTGGGCGCCTATTCGGTCCTGGTCAGCAACCGCGTTGCCAGCGTCATGAGCCAGACAGCCACGCTTGCCATCGCCCTGCCCGTCGCCCTCTTGACCCAGCCGCAGGATGTCTCCGTCGCGGAAGGCGGAACCGCTCGGTTCAGCGTGAGCGCCAGCAGCCAAGCGCCCCTGACCTATCAATGGTTCTTCAATGGCACCAACGCCGTCCCAGGCGCTACACAACCAACTCTTGCGTTGGCCAATGTCAGACGCACTCAGGCCGGGACCTACTCCGTTTTGGTCACCAACTTGCTCGGCTCAGCCTCCAGCCGCGCCGCCACCCTGCGCGTGGTCTTCCCCCCAACCAGCTTCTTTATCACCCGATCCGGCGACACCGTCACCGTGACGTTCTCTACCGATCCCAGTTTGCTCTACACAGTCCAATACACCGACAGCCTCACCCAGCCATGGACTGATTTGCAGAAGGGCGTTCAACTTCCCGGCACAGGCTCGCCCATCACCATCCAGGACCCTCGCGCCGGCTCCACCTTACGCTTCTACCGAATTCTCGTTGAGTGATGCGGTCTGTTGGCGACTTTGCCTTTGACAAACCCCGGCCCCCGGTGGTCATTCTTTGGAATGAAAGCGTGGCTGCTAGACGATTTTACCGGCACGGACTCACTCCGTCTGGCCGATGTTCCCGACCCGGCCCTCCAATCCGGCGAGGCCCTTCTGGAGGTCCGTTACGCCGCCCTTAATCCCGCCGACCGCTACCTGGCCGAACGCCAATATCCGGCCACTCCGTCTCTCCCCCATATTCTAGGACGGGATGCACTGGGAACCGTCCTTTCTGTCAAAGACGCTCCCAAGGGGGTGCAGGCGGGCGATAAACGCCTTCTGCTCCGCAGCGCAGTGGGCGTGACTCGTCCAGGGACCTTCGCCCAGCGGGTTGCCGTTCCCGTAGAGAACCTGGCCTCGGTCCCTGAAGCTTGGAGCGATACTGAAGCCGCGGGCGCGAGCCTGGTTTATCTGACGGCCTATCAGGCCTTGACGATGTGGGGGCCTTTGCCTTCCGGGTCTGTGGTCCTGGTTACTGGCGCATCAGGGGGCGTTGGCATTGCCTCGATCCAGCTCGCCACCGCGATGAACTACGTCGCCATCGGGCTGTCTCGCAGCCAGGAAAAGGCACGCCGCCTGGAAAAGCTTGGCGCTGCCGGCGTATTCGATCCGCAAGACTCCCAATGGCGCGCGCAACTGAAGAGCAAACTGGCCCCGCGTCGCGTGGATTTAGCCATCGACAACATCGGCGGCCGCCTCCTGCCTGAGGTAATCGACACTCTCGGTGACCTCGGCAAAGTCAGCCTTGTGGGCCGCCTATCCGGTCCCGTTCCCAATTTCAATACGGCCGCATTGTTGTTCCGCCGCCTGCGGATGGGGGGCGTGGCCGTTGGAGCTTACACGAACGAGGAGAGCCGGGCCGCTTGGGAGCAAGTCGTCCTGCTTCTGGCACGCACCGGCGCGCGACCCCAGGTCGATTCCATCCTTCCCTTCCCAGACTTGCCTCAGGCCTTTCGCCGCCTGGCCCAGGGGCCATTCGGCAAGGTGCTCTTACAAGTCTTGGAATAATAGGCCCGGCGTGCAACGATCCCGCAGTCATCTTTTGGTCCACGGCCACTCTGCCTCACACTTTAGCGGCCACTTGATCGCACACTTTGTTCTAAACTGTATCCTCGGCGGTTCGTGGGAACGAAAGGAACAAAATGCCCGATGAAGTGTGGGATAAGGTGCCCGACGAAGCTAAGGCAGCCGCGCCTTCTCCATTGGAAATGACCAGACCGCTCGAGGCTCGCCCCGCATGGTGGAAGGTCCTGGCTTTAGCGGTGGCAGTCTGTCTCCTGCTGGCGGCTGTATATCTCTCGCCTTTGCGGGCCTATTTGGGCCGGTTGAGGGAGGTCAGCGACCAAATTCGCGCTTTAGGCTGGCTTGGGCCGCTGGCCACCATTTTGGGGGTTGGCATCTTTGTCGCGGTGGGGTTCCCACGCCTGCTCTTCTGTGTCATGGCAGGGATGGCATTCGGCTTCTGGAGCGGCTTGCTGTGGGCTCAATTGGGGACCCTGCTGGGGAATTACGCGGTCTTTTTGGCGATTCATTGGGTTCGCCCGGACTGGGCCAGGCGGCGCCTCTCGGCGCGCGCAGGATTGCAGGCGCTTCTCCGGCAGGAGAGCATCGCCAGCGTCATTCTGGCCCGTCAATTGCCGCTGCCCGGCGTATTGGTCAATGCTGCCTGTGCTCTCTTCTGCGTAAGGCATCGGGATTTTCTGATTGGCACCCTCCTGGGCCAGTTGCCCGAAGCAGTTCCCTGCACGCTTATTGGCGCGGGGGCCTTGGAGGGGTCCTTTGGCAAAAGCACGGCGTTCATCAGCCTTGCGGTGGCGGTCGCCGTAGCGCTCTGGATCGGACTGCGCTGGTTTCTGCGCCAGCGAACCGTCCCGCGCAATTTGCGATTTTAGCTTTGAGATTTGAGATTTGGGGTTTGCGCTTCACAATCCGGCAGGTCGGACGCGTGTGACACGTTTGAATGCGAAGCGCAGATCCCAAATCTCGTGGAACATATCTTTTCCGTCGCGCGGTGCTTTGGTAGGATTCAATCCGGTGACCAAAGGCAAACAATGAAAGCATGCATCAACCCGAAGACCGAAAGCTTGTACCCGCGGCTGGAAGCGCCAAAACTAAAACAGGCTCAGACGCGCCGCGACTTTCTCAAAATCGGCGCCGCGTTGAGCGCCTCACTCCTTGTTCCCGCCACCCTGCGAGGCGCCATTCCACGCGAAAAGCAGCCGCAATTCCGTGTGCTCGTGTTTTCGAAAACGTTGGGCTTCCGCCACGCGAATATCCCGCTGGGCGTGGAGACCCTGCGCCAGCTCGGGGCAAAGCACGGGTTCGCGGTCGATGCGACCGAGGACAGCTCCGCCTTCACCCCCGCCAACCTGGGCCGCTACAAGGC